>JAEDDI010000035.1 GCA_016293805.1 Bacillota bacterium
ATAGATAATCTGGATCAGATATACAAGCTTCCGGACAAGACTGCAATTATAGATATATGTGAAAAACTCCTTAGGGTTGTTTTTCCCGGATACTACAGGGATAAGGCATACAAATCATACAATGTATATCATAATATGTCTCTCCTTATAGAGGATATAGCCTTTAATTTAAACAAACAGCTTCTCATAATACTGAGACGGGATGACAGGACTGCAGATATGGACGATATTGCGAGAATGGAAACTGCTCAGAATTTATGCATAAGTTTTCTGGAAAAACTTCCTAAGGTGAGGGAATATATAGATACAGATATCGAAGCAACCTACGACGGAGATCCCGCTGCATACTCAACAGAAGAAATAATCATGGCATATCCCGGTCTTTATGCAATTGCCATAAACCGAATTGCGCATGAACTGTTTGAAATGGGCGTTCCACTTATCCCGCGTATTATGACAGAATATGCTCATGGACTTACAGGAATAGACATCCATCCCGGAGCAACAATAGGAAAATACTTTTTTATCGATCATGGCACAGGTATAGTAATAGGTGAGACTACTGTAATCGGTGAGCATGTGAAAATATATCAGGGCGTTACTCTGGGTGCGCTGTCAACAAGCGGAGGCCAGAAACTCAAAAGCGTTCGAAGACATCCGACAATTGAGGACAATGTTACAATTTACTCAGGTGCATCAATTCTCGGAGGCAATACTGTAATCGGTGAGAACTCAGTAATCGGATCCAACGTATTTATAACAAAGTCGGTTGCTCCATGGACAAGAATCAGTGTCAAGAACCAGGAACTCTCAATGAAGCAGAAGAGACCTGACGGTACAGTTGTTGATTTTGAGGAATTCGACGAATGCGGTCAGGACGATACCTGGTACTATATGATATGAAACATCCCCCTCTATTCCCTCAGGGAAAGGGGGTTTTTATTGACAAGGCAAATCAGCAGAAGTATTATTGATATTGGTCAAATAAACGAAAGGATATAGAAAAATGATATATAATACAATTCTTGAGGCAGTCGGCAATACACCGATGATCAGACTTAACAAGATTAATAAACCCGGGAACGCTGAGATTCTTGTTAAGTTCGAGGGACTGAATGTCGGAGGCTCAATAAAAACAAGAACTGCTCTCAACATGCTTGAGGCTGCCGAGAGAGAAGGCCTGATAAACAGCGACTCTATAATCGTAGAGCCTACAAGCGGCAATCAGGGAATAGGCCTCGCCCTCATAGGCGCAGTAAAAGGATATAAGACAATAATCATTATGCCTGATTCTGTAAGTGAAGAGAGAAGAAAACTTGTTCAGCATTATGGTGCCAAGGTTATGCTTATGCACGATCACGGAGACATCGGAGAATGTATAGAGGAATGTCTCAGGGCTGCTCTTAAGATTGCATCAGAGGATGACAGGGTGTTCGTTCCTCAGCAGTTTGAGAACTATAACAATGTTCTCGCTCATATCAATAATACGGGAATTGAAATACTTAATCAGGTAGACGGCCCTATCCACGGTTTCTGCAGTGGCATAGGTACAGGCGGTACTCTTACAGGAATAGGAAAAGTTCTTAAAGAGAAGAATCCTGACATAGAAATATGGGTAGCTGAACCTGAAAACGCTGCAATTCTTTCGGGAGGACTTATCGGAACCCATGTGCAGATGGGAATAGGAGACGGAGTTATACCTCCTATACTTGACCGTGAGATATATGATCATATACATATAATAACTGATGATGAGGCTCTTGCTACAGCAAAAGCCCTTGCAAGAGAAGAGGGCATAATGTGCGGAATATCAAGCGGAACAAATGTTGCCACAGCACTGAAACTGGCCGAAAAACTGGGAGAGGGCAAAACAGTTGTGACTGTTCTTCCTGATACAGCTGAGAGATATTTTACTACACCTCTTTTTCAGGAATAGGACAAAGTTAAATAATTCTTAAACAGAGCCTTTAATTATTGACACGAAAAGTCGATTTTGCTATTCTTTCTTTGGATGGTATTCGAGAGAAACTATACCTGAAGAAAGATAATAATATATTCGATTCTGATTCTTTGCATGTATCCATTGCGGAGCGTGACTGAAGACACATCACAGGCAATAAGGCAGGTGACAGGATGAGAATAGGTTTTATTGGAGCAGGAAGAGTAGGCTTCACACTTGGCAGACATCTGTCTGACAACGGTTTTAATGTGACAGGCTACTATAATAGGAATCTTGATGCCGCTGATGAAGCGGCTTTTTTTACAGGTACCGTTAGATTTGATTCGTTAGAAGAAATTACGGAAGCCAGTGATGTTTTATTCCTTACTGTATCAGATGGCGCAATAGGTGAAGTCTGGAACAGTCTGAGAAATCTGAATCTGAATGAAAAGATAATCTGCCATACGAGCGGGTCATTATCGTCTGAGGTATTTGAAGGCATTGAAGATAAAAACGCCTACGGCTACTCGATACATCCACTTTTTGCTGTATATTCCAAAAGGGAATCATACAGAGAGTTTTCCAGGAGCTTCATTACAATTGAGGGACACGAAAAGTATATCAGTTACTTCGAGGAGATGTTTAGAAAAACAGGGCATGATACAGCTGTAATATCTGCTGAGCATAAGATGAGATATCATGCTGCTGCTGTCTTTGCGAGCAATTTTGTGGTTGGAACTGTATCCATAGCACAGAATATGCTGACAAGCTGCGGTTTTTCAAGAACCGAGGCAGAAAAAGCTCTCGGTCCCATCATTATGAATAACTGCATGAACATTGTGAATGCGGGAGTATCAGAAGCTCTTACAGGTCCTGTTGACAGGAATGATATCGGTACAGTTAAAAATCACCTCAGCGTTCTAAGCGAAGAGGAAAAAAGAGCATATATCGTTTTGTCAGAAGCGATAGTAAAACTTGCCGAAATCAGAAATCCGGACAGAGACTATGAAGAATTAAAGGGATTTCTTGAAGGAGAGAGGTAAAAGAAATGAAAAACACTGTTTTGACATTCGCTGAAGCTAAGAAAAACGGAGAAAAAATCACAATGCTTACCGCGTACGATTACTCTACTGCAAAACTTATGGATGAGGCAGGAATAAACGGTATTCTGGTTGGTGACTCAGTTGGAAATGTGGTTCTTGGGTATGAGGATACGATTTCTGTAACAATGGAAGACATGATTCATCACGGGGCAGCAGTATCAAGAGGCTGCAGCAATACACTTCTTGTTGTGGATATGCCGTTCATGTCATATCAGACATCGGTATATGATGCTGTTGTTAATGCAGGCAGACTTATGAAAGAGGCACATGCTACATGTGTCAAGCTTGAGGGGGGAGTGGCTGTTGCAGAACAGATAAGAGCAATAACAGCTGCAGGAATCCCTGTCATGGGGCATGTGGGACTTACGCCTCAGAGCATAAATGCCTTTGGGGGATTCAAAGTACAGGGTAAGAGCCTGGCTGCAGCACAGCAGGTACTTGATGATGCGCGTGCTGTTGAGGATGCAGGTGCATTTTCAGTTGTGCTTGAAGGTATTCCGGCTAAGCTTGCTGCCCGTATTACAGAGGAACTTTCAATACCGACAATAGGTATAGGTGCAGGAGCAGGATGTGACGGACAGATTTTAGTATATCAGGACATGCTCGGAATGTATTCCGATTTCACACCTAAGTTTGTAAAGAAATACGCAAACGTCGGAAAGGTGATGACAGATGCATTCAGGGAATATATTGAAGAGGTAAATAACGGAAGTTTTCCGAAAGAAGAAAATTCATACAAAATTGATGAATCAGTAATAGAGCAGCTGAAATAAGGAGCAGAATATGATAGCAGTCGTAAAAACTGTAAGTGAGGTAAAAAAGCAGGTCAGTGAATGGAAACGCATTGGACTTTCAGTGGGACTTGTTCCTACGATGGGTTTCCTTCATGAAGGACATGTGAGCCTGATTAATAGGGCCGTGGAGGAAAATGACAGAGTTGTCGTTTCGGATTTTGTAAATCCCAGGCAGTTCTCAAGTTCTGAAGACCTGGAGACTTATCCGAGGAATCTCGAAAAGGATGTGAGTATATGCGGGCAGGCAGGAGCTGATTTAGTGTTTAATCCTGAAGTGGATGAGATGTATCCTGATGATTTCTGCAGCAGCGTATCTATGACAGGGCTTCAGAATGAGCTGTGCGGAAAATCAAGACCCGGCCATTTCGGGGGAGTCTGCACAGTTGTCTGCAAACTGTTCAATATTGTGTCTCCCGACAGAGCGTATTTTGGTGAAAAAGATGCGCAGCAGCTTGCTATAATACGCCATATGGTAAAAGATCTCAATATGAATGTTGAGATAGTGGGATGTCCTACTGTGAGAGAGGCAGACGGACTTGCAAAGAGCTCAAGAAACTCGTACCTCAATGAAGAGGAACGCAGGGCATCTGCTGTTCTTTACAGGGCATTGTGTGCAGGACGGGATCTGATCCTTGCAGGAGAGCGGGACTGCAGCAGGGTAACCGCAGTGATGAAATCGGTTGTTGACGAAGAACCGCTTGCAGAAATCGACTATATAGATATTGTGGACGCTTTCACCATAGAGAAGACTGAAGCTGCAGAAGGTGATATTCTTATGGCAATGGCTGTATACATCGGAAAGACAAGACTTATAGACAATTTGTTCATGCGGATATAAGAGGACCGTAGTGTCTGAGAATGAATGAAATCGGTTTTTTGTTAATCTGATGGTGGTTTAAAGGTAAATACTTGAAAGGGAGAGCTTATACAGGCCCTCCCTTTAATGTGTTTCACGATGAAAGCTATCATAGATTTTATGCATGAAATGGCTTTATTTGATACGGTCAAATATCCCCGAAAAATGAATAAAGGAGTATACTGGAAAGGCTATCTTTCGGGAGTCTTTTCTACAGATTGTCTGAGGCTGTCAGCAGGTACAGGACATGAATAATAGTAGCCCTGCAGTATTCTGACACCTGTGTCTTTGACAAATTCAGCTTCTTCTTCGTTTTCAACACCTTCAGCAATAATAGTAACACCAAGTCTGCTAAGGACTCTTACAAGTTCACTGAAGATATCTCTTGAACTTGAAAGAAGCGATTTATCCAGTTTAACTATGCTGAACGGCAAGGTGAGCTGCCGGGCGATACTGGAATATCCTGTTCCGAAATCGTCCATCGCAAATCTGAATCCCATCTTGCGAAGCATCAGCATTTTATTTCTGATAACGTCCGATGAACAGCTGGTTGCAGTCTCGGTTATTTCAAACACAATGAAGTCAGGTGAGACGCTGTATTTTCTGAGCATCTGTCTTATATATGAAATTATGTTTTCGTTTGCAAATGATTCGACGGACAGGTTGATCTGCACATAATCAAAACCAAGAGCATCAAATGTACCGGCAGAAATTTCCTTAAATACAAGCCCGATAACCATTTCATCAAGTCTTGGCGCGAGACCTTTTGCTTCTGCTACCGGTATGAACTCATCAGGATGTATGGTTCCCAGTTCCGGATGGAAGAATCTGAGCAGCGATTCTGCAGAGACAAATCTTTCTTTCTCCGCAGAATAAAGAGGCTGATAGTTCATGGAGAATCCTGTGCCTGTTTCAACTGAATCCTTTAGGATGCTTTCGATTCTGATTTTTCTTTCTACCTGCTTTACTGTTTTTTCATTAATCTCAAAGAATCGGTCGTTGTTTGAACCTGAGATGATTGAAGTGCTTTCAATGATGTTAAGCAGAATGTTAGTGTTGAGTTTTTCTGCCGATTTTATAATGTATCTGGATATGTCCACAGTTAAGAGAGAACCGGTGTCCGTTGTTATGGAGAATACTGCCGGATACTGTGATATACGGTCTATTTCATCATCGCTTCCTGTGATAATTACGAATCTTGCACCGCTCAGCCTGAATACCCACGGATTGTTTCTGGATGACAGAAACTGTGAGTAGTTCTTAAGCAGTCTGTCAGTATTCTTATTTCCGTACAGGGTGTTCGCTCTTCTGAGATCATTGATGTGAAATGAAGCTATATTGATATGTTTATTGCCGTTTATACATGAATCAAGGAATATTCTGAATGCCGAGTGATTGAAGGCATCTGTCGTAGAATCAAGCATCCTGTTGGGATCCTGGATGTTAAAGTACATGATTGTTATGGATGCTGTGAGCCCTATGCTTGTAACGAGCAGAGAATGATTAAGATACTGTATGAATACGCAGGCAACGGATATTACTGTAAGGAAAATATATGAGTTTCTGACAGCTGCCGGAATCTCTTTTCTGAAATAGTATAAAAGAACCAGAGAAATGAGGATATTCACAGAAAAACCCACATATGTTATTCCGGAAAGCGGGCCTCTTGAGTAAACGTAATCAGAACTTATGCTGAATACATAGCCCATCGGAAGCCCTATGAGCATGACTGCTGTGAAAATGAACGAAGGAAGCATTGCTTTAATATAGTGCATTGATGTTATCTTCCTTGTGTTTGACAACAGTGCCAGCATATATACTATAAGTGCACATGGAATCAGGAGCTGAAGGATATAGTATAGTGTGTTGAATGTGAATGAAACACATACCGGAAACTCCGGACGCATGGTGACGATACTTGCAATATCGCATAATATGTCAGCTGTTGCAAAGAAAAGAATTATACCGAACACTCTGTTTGACAGCAGAGGGAATTGTCTGAATTTAGTAAATCTCCATGCAACGATGCCTAAAAACAGCAGCGATGCAATTTCATAATTATAGTTAAACATAATATCCTTGTTCTCCCTGTTAATATTTTAACATTTGGGTTTTATGTGTGCAATTGCAATTGAATCATTATTTGTTTAAGTTTTGTTAAAATCAGGTAGGAAAGGCATTTGTTATGGGATATAATTACTGAGAGCAAGGAGGAGTGCTATGTTTGAGAATGTGAAAACTGTTCTGTTTGATATGGACGGAACCCTGATAGATTCAGTCGGGGTATGGAATGCAGTTGATGCTGAACTAATATCCGAGCTTGGAGGGAATGCTAAAGGACGCGAGGTGCAGCTTCAGAGAGACGCGGTCCTGAGAGAGAATAGGGACGCCGGCAATCCATACCTTGAATACTGCAGATTTCTAGGAGCAAAATACCGTTCAGAAGCTGACGCTGCTGCGATAATGAAGAGAAGATATGAAATATCAGAGGAGTATCTTGCGCAGCGGGTAAAGTACAAGGAGAAAGCTGATGAGTTTGTCAGACTTCTTCGCATGAATGGAATCAGTACTGCTATTGTATCATCGACAAGAAGAGACAATATGGAAATATACAGAAAGCAGAATGTGGATATTATGACAAGAGCTCCGCTGGATGAATGGTTTGACGGCATATATACAAGAGAGGATGCGCCGTCACTGAAACCTGCACCGGATATATATCTTGCCGCTCTTTCCCGGATGGGACTTGATGCAGATGAATGCCTGGCGTTTGAGGATTCGATTGACGGGGCTTTGGCTGCAGTTGCAGCGGGAATCAGGACTGCTGCGGTTTATGATCAGTATTCAGAAGGGGAGGCGGATGCTTTGAAATCGATAACCTGCGGATATTTCACAGGCTATAATGAGGTGATTGAAATTTTTGTCAGAGAGGTTGCAGAATGAAGAAGAATATTGTTCTTATAGGGATGCCGGCATCAGGAAAGAGCACTGCAGGAGTGATACTTGCAAAGGAAATGAAGTATAACTTCTATGATACAGATCTTTTGCTTCAGGCAGAAACGGATATGACGCTTGCCGAGATTATCAGAGAAAGAGGACTTGACGGGTTTTTAAAGCTGGAAGACCGTCTGCTTTCAGAAATAAATGTTACAGGGTGCGTCATAGCTACGGGCGGAAGCGCAGTGTACGGAGATAATGCCATGGCAAATCTTAAGAAAATCGGAAAGGTTGTATATATTAAACTGAGGTTTGAGGTGATTGAATCAAGGCTGAAGAATATAGAAACGAGAGGAGTGGCCATGAGAGAAGGAACTACACTTCGTGAACTTTATGATGAAAGAATAGGCCTTTATGAGAAATATGCTGATACAGTAATAGAGGCAGACGGACTGAATACTGAGCAGACAGTGCAGATAATTAAAGAATCTTTAGCGAAATAACCGGCGGTTTTCATTGAACTTACAAAATAATGGGATATAATTAAAAGTGAAATTATATTAGTGAGGTGTTTTTATGAACAACAAAACAAAAAAATCAAAGGGACTGGTATTGACTTTCTACATTATAGCAGGCATTTTCGCGGCAATTGCTGTGTTTGCACTTGTTTACAGCATCAGATACCTTTCAAGCTATGCAACATCCTACGGAATGGGTATAAGCGATCTTGGGCTTGAGGCTGTGCAGTATGTATTATCGGCAACATGCTCATATATCGGTTTCGCTGCTGTTATTTTCGGAGTCGGAAAGATAATATCAAAGCTTACAGCATGCTGTGAATGTGATATACAGGAACCGCAGCTGTGTGAACTGCCTTTAGACGATACAGCACCGGTTTCAGAAGAGCTGAAGGATGAAGAAGTTTCTGAACCGCTTTCTGAAGAATACTAAAGTGAAGGAGGCTGCCTTTTTTGGTGGCTTTTCTTTATGGCTTGTTGTACAATTTAAGATATCCTGATTTTTTGGAGGTTGTTATGGCAATCGATTATGATGTAATAATGAAGATTAACAGAATAGCAACAGGTGATGAACTGGAACTTGAGCGTGGTGCTGTCTGTGAACAGATGATTGATATCGAGGCATATACGAGGAATATGATTGATGTCAGAGCCGACAGAGCAAAAGCGTTTTACAGGACTCTAACAGAGGACAGGACTGTTGTGAAATACAGTCTTGATTCCCTGAACGATGAAATCGAGACTATGAAGAAGCAGATTGAGGAACATCTTGCAGGAGATGAGGGTGAGACGGCCTTTGAGAAAATGTACAGTGCCATCGAAAAACTCTTTGTATCGCCTCCTTTTGAAGGTCTTGATTCTGTACCGTACGGAATATGTGAGCTCTGTGTTTTTTCTGTACTGGAATATTTTGCTGTGAGAGAGAAAAACTATGACCATGAGGACATCAGAAGCAAATACAAGGCAAGCATAGCAGGAAGGACAGAGAAGGGGTCAGCTGATTACTGGATCGGGATTTTTGACATGCTTCAGGAAAGATTTGATTCGCTTTCGATTAATCAGTGCAGTCAGATGGCAGTTGCTGCAATGAGAGCACAGAATGAGGAATATTTTGATGCAATAAGAAAGAATGCAGAGAATATGGGGGAACCGTCTCTCAATGCACGAATACTCAGCGACTTTGTATTAAAGACCATTGGATAGTTAGGAGATAATAATGGCACAGATAAAAGAAAAAGTTTATGAATTTGCAGAGAAATACAAGAAGATTTTTCTGGATCCGGAGAGTACGATGGAGTCAATAGAGGCTTCCGGATTTCCGCAGGAATGCTATCAGATGAATTTCGGCGATGACGGAGGCAGGAAGTTTATCGTTGCAACACCGGACAGTGATGCATTCAACGATGTGATGGAACTTGAAAGAGTAATAGATGAAGTCGATAATTATATGGTTATCGGTTCAGCTCTTTCGGGGAAATGGCAGCTTCTCGATGAACTGACACAGATGGATAAGATGTGGTTTGCTCTGATGCTCAACAGATTAATGGAACTGACTGAAGAAGAGGAATCTATGAGCGTACAGGAGCTTTCGCAGCTTCTCCGTGAGCACAGGGACGAGATTGTCGAGAACACCGAAATTGATGCATGGGATATAGATCTGTGGATACAGGAGCCGGAACAGATTATGAATCTGGATTCCGGAATGGCATATGATTTATGCAGAATACTCGATATTTCCATATATGATATTATTGATGCGGTTGAACGAGAAGAAATGCTGACTGCGATGTTTTAGTTATGAGTGAAAAAGAAAGAAATTATCTGTTTGACAATTTAAAGGCCTTTCTTATCACTTCCACAGTTTTTGCCCACCTGCTTAAGCAGAGTCCGACTTTCGGACCTGACAATCTGGGAGGGCATCTGTATTTTATAATCTTTTCCTATATCATGGAGGGGTTCATACTTATATCAGGGTATTTTTCGAAGAATACAGTTAAGTGCAGAGACGGTGCAGTTAAGAATTTTCTGCTTCCGTATATATTCTTTGTGCTTGCTGTAAGCAGCATCAGCATGCTGATCTGCGGAAGACCCAGAGGAAATCTCATCGTGCCAAGTTTTGCCCTGTGGTTCATGTTCGCCATGTTTGTCTTTCGTGTTACAGTGAATATAACATCGAAGATACCCCATATTGTACCGATAGCACTGGTGATGTATTTTGCTGCAGGATGTCTGCCTCTTAACGACACCATGACAGGTTCGAGAATATGCTGTTTCTTTTTATTCTATATTATCGGATATAAGATGGAATGGAAGCATTTTGAGAGAATCAGAAGTATTGGAAGGGGGTATATCCTAGCACTTGCAGCTGTTCTGACAGGAGTAAGTGTAGCAGTCGGAAGATTCGGTTTGTTTTCGGAGGGCCTTCTCTACCTTAAAAAGCCTTATGCAAATTACGGGCTTTCTGTACCTGAGGGAATCGTTATCCGTCTTGTTATACTATTACTGTTTTTTGGATGGCTGTGTGTCATGGTCAACCTGATGCCGCAGAAGAAGACGTTCTTTTCTGATATCGGAAGAAAGACAGTAACTGTATACATTCTTCACATAGCGGTAAGATATCTTTTTATGTATACGCCTGCTGCAGGTCCGGGAGGAGCCTTAAGCTATATTATCGCACTTCTGACAGCACCTGCTGCTGTGTGGCTGTTCTCAAGAGAACCTGTATTCAGGGCATATAATTATATTGTTGATACCATATACAGACCTGTCGGGTTTGTCTGGAAAAAAATACGTTCCGGGACTTGATTTGGGAATTGATTATGATATAATTAGATGGAAAATATTACCATTAACGCAGAACAGGGAAACTGAGGAGAATGGTAATGATAGACAAGATAAGGGATATTGAGAAGTTCAAGAAAATGCTGATTGCAGCTCTAATGGCTATAATTGAGGAATCAGGGGAAGATCTGCAGGTGATAGAGAGAAAAATGACTAAGGTCAATGAAGTTCTGCAGTGCATCAACATTGAGCCCTCAGGGGATGAGCCTTCCTGCTCGCCGAATTTCTATATTGAAGAGTATTACGGCATGTATGAAGAGGGCAGAAGTATTGAGAGCATAGCGGCAATCATCATGGATCTTTACAGAGAAAATAAGATGTGCAGGCACATAAGGAATGCTGACCCTGCTGACAGGGATAATGCCGACAGGGTTATTCTTATGCTTATTAACCGTAAGGGCAACGAAGATCTTCTTAAAAAAATTCCTCACAGGGACTTTCTGGATCTTACAGTAATATACAGAGTTGTGATTTCGAGTGATGAAGACAGCATAATGAGCTATATTCTGACCGATGCAATTCTCGAATCGTGGGAAATGACAGAAGAAGAGATTTATGAGAGAGCGCTGGTGCAGACAGACAGTATACTTCCGGCAAATGATACGGCAGAAAACAATATAGTTATATTTACAAATGCATCAGGTGTCAATGGGGACAGTGCGTTTCTCATGCACCGCAGACTTGAAAGGGCGGCAGAATGGTTAGGAGGCGACTTTTATATCGTGCCTTCATCAATCAATGAGCTTATTGGAATTCCGGTTAACGGAGCAAGCGAAAATGCAGTCCGTCAGGCAGTGATTCATTCTGTGGATAACGGTATTGTTGAACCTTCTGAATGGCTTTCATACAGCCTCTACAGATATGAGAAGGATAAGGGGCGTGTAATTATAATATGAAAGCTGTTCTGAAATATATCCATGCTGCAGTGATGCAAAAAATAATGTATACATAATCATACATATTTTATTTTCATAAAACTTCATGTATAATATATAAATTGAGAAGTAAACCGCAACAATTGTTGCAGAAGGAGTAACAAATGGCAAAAGTCAAAATTACAGAAACAGTTTTGAGAGACGGTCATCAGAGTTTAATAGCAACAAGAATGACAACTGAAGAAATGCTTCCTATTCTGGAAACATTAGACAGTATAGGATATAACGCTCTGGAGTGCTGGGGCGGAGCAACATATGATGCATGTATAAGATTCCTTGATGAGGATCCGTGGGACAGACTCAGGATTATACGCAAGCATGTCAAGAATACGAAACTTCAGATGCTTTTAAGAGGTCAGAATCTTCTTGGATACAAGCATTATGCAGATGATGTTGTAGATGAGTTCGTTGATAAAGCTGTTTCAAACGGCATGGATGTCATCAGAATATTTGATGCGCTTAATGATACAAGAAATATTGAAAGAGCTGTTACTGCGACTAAGAAGGCGGGTGCACATGCACAGGGATGCATGTCATATACAATAAGTCCTGTTCATACAAGCGAACTGTTCGTACAGCAGGCAGTTGAAATGGAACAGATGGGATGTGATTCGATATGCATCAAGGATATGGCAGGTCTGCTTACACCGTTTGCAACACCTGAGATAGTGAAGGCAATTAAATCCAAAGTATCTATTCCGCTTGAACTCCATACACATGCAACAAGCGGACTTGGTTCTCTTACATACATGAAGGCAGTAGAAGCCGGCGTTGATATTATAGATACAGCGCTGTCTCCGTTTGCAGAAGGAACCTCACAGCCTCCTACAGAGCCTATAGTTACATGTTTCGAAGGAACTGAATACGATTTCGGTCTCAATATGGATGCTCTTATGGAAGCATCGGATTATTTTAAGCCAATCCGAGAAAAATACATCGCCAACGGTCTTCTTGACCCTAAGGTTATGGGAGTTGATATCAGAACGCTTAAGTATCAGGTTCCCGGCGGAATGCTTTCCAATCTGGTATCGCAGCTTAAACAGGCAAATGCGCTTGACAAGTTCGATGATGTGCTTAAGGAAGTTCCGCGTGTAAGGGAAGATTTCGGATATCCTCCTCTTGTAACACCATCATCACAGATAGTGGGAACACAGGCTGTTCTTAATGTTGTAATGGGCGAAAGATACAAGATGGTTCCTAAGGAAGCCAGAGATCTTGTTAAGGGAATGTACGGCAAGACTACAGTTCCTATCAAGGAAGAGATTGTCAGGAAGATATTAGGAGATGAAGAACAGGTTACATGCAGACCTGCAGATCTTCTTGAACCGGAACTTGATAAATACAAGAAGGAAGCTGCACAGTGGATTCGCCAGGAAGAGGATGTTCTTACAAAAGCAATGTTCCCGCAGCCTTCAGAAACATTCTTCAAGAAGAGAGAGGAAAAACTTCTCAAACTTGACATGAACCTTCTTGATGAAGAAAACATGGTATATCCGGTATAACAGATATGAGCGGGGCTTTCGGGCTCCGCATTTTATTATTGTATTTATGATTGTTGAAATGAAAGATGTGATATGTCCGCAGTGCGGAAGAGTTATCACGCGAAGACAGGTTGAGGCATCTTCGGATATTATACGTGACGAGTATATACGTTCTGATATGATATGCAGAGAATGCCGGCGGAAAATCGAAGAACGACTTTTAAAGAAAGAGGATTAGGTGTCGATGCTTAATCCCTTTTTTGAAGGGAAATAAGTTCCAGTTTTTCCGATCTTGTCATTCTCTTTATTTCAGATTCACGTTTCATTGCAGATGACCTGTCCGGATATGATTCGGAATACACAAGCTCACATGGTCTTCGCGGTTTAGTGTATTTGGCACCTCGTCCGTCATTGTGCGCCTTAAGCCGTTTGTCCAGATCATTTGTCCATCCTGTGTAAAGAGTGTTGTCACTGCATCGCAGTATATATACATAGCTGTTATCCATAATTGAATTATATATCATGTGAGGCGCTTTGACAAACAGAGTCTGAAATGATATCATTATTTGTTAATACTTTAAAGGGGAAAATAGATGGATAGATTTATTGAACTGGTCACATTTTCAAATGTGACAACTGCGATGCTCATCGTGAACTTTATTCTTGTTATAGGTCTTATTCTCGTAGAACGCAAGAATCCGGACAGCACTCTTGCGTGGGCGCTTGTCCTGATGCTTTTGCCTGTAGTCGGAATTGTACTTTATCTTGTCTTTTCTCAGAATATCGCAAGAATGCAGATTTTCAGACTTACTGCAGATGAAAGGGAATACAATACAAACGCGGTAAACAAGCAGATTAAGGCCATTGAGGAAAAACAGTTTGAATATATAAAGGATGAGACCAGGGATTGGGAGGAACTTGTCAAACTCAATCTTAAATACGGCAGTGACTATCTGACTCAGCATAATACAATCAGTATACTCAATGATGGAGTTGATATGTTCGAGAGTCTGAAGAAGGATATACGCAGTGCAAAAAAATATATCAATATAGAGTATTTCATCATCAAGTGGGATGAGGTCGGAAGGGAACTGATTGAACTTCTGACAGAGAAGGCAAAGCAGGGCGTAGAGGTAAGACTTCTGATGGATGCAATGGGAAGCCGAAAGATAAATCACAGAAGAATTAAGCCGCTGCTGGATGCCGGCGGAAAAGTGGGATTTTTCTTCAAGCCGAAGCTTAAGGTTATAATGATGAGAATCAATTACCGCAATCACAGAAAGCTGGTTGTAATCGATGATGAGATAGGATACATAGGCGGGTTCAATATAGCAAGAGAGTATCTTGGACTTAAAGAAAAATTCGGATACTGGAGAGATACACATCTTCGAATTGAAGGAGAGGCAATCACTGATATTAATGCAAGGTTTGTTCTCGACTGGAGATATGTGTCAAATGAGATTATTGATATTAAGGAAATACTGAAGAAAGAGATTGTAAATGAAGGAAATTCAGCCGTTCAGATTGTTACAAGCGGACCTGATACCGAGAAGGAACAGATAAAGAGAGCATATATGAAGATGATTACATTTGCCGATGATCATGTATATCTGCAGACACCGTATTTTGTTCCTGACGCGAGTATTCAGGAATCGCTTAAAATGGCTGCTCTTTCGGGAGTGGATGTGCGTGTTATGATACCATGCATGCCTGACCATATTTTTGTATACTGGGCAACATATTCATATGTTGGGGAACTGCTCAGATCAGGTGTGAGAGTGTTCATATATGACAATGGTTTTCTCCATGCAAAGACGTTGTGCTGCGACGGCATGGTTGCCAGCATAGGCTCGGCAAATTTTGACAACAGAAGTTTCAGGCTGAATTTTGAAGCAAATGCCTTTGTTTATGACAGGGATATTGCTGAGAAAATGGATGTCATGTTTGAAGAGGATATGAAGCACTGCCATGAACTGACGCAGGAGCTTTATGACAAGAGGTCTGTCTGGATTAAGGTTAAGGAAGGAATTTCAAGACTGCTTTCCGCAGTTCTGTAGGAGGATAATATGCTTAAAAGAATAAACCCCATGATGCTCATAATTCTGGCGCTTATGCTTGTTATGAATTTCCTTGATGGTGATTTTGACAATCCGAAGGAATGGCTGAGAAGCATGATAGTAATGCTTCCGGGCATTATTGTCGGTCTTTCAATGCATGAGTTTTCCCATGGGATAGTATCGTACAGACTTGGGGATCCGACTCCGAAAGTACAGGGCAGGGTGACGGTCAATCCGCTCGCACATATTGATCCGCTGGGATTTATAGCGCTTCTGTTCTGCGGCTTCGGATGGGGAGTTCCTGTTGAGATTAATCCATCGTATTACAGACACAGAAGAAGGGATGAGTTCTTTGTTTCAATTGCTGGAGTTGCGATGAATCTTCTGATTGCGGTACTGTCTGCAGTTATACTGAGATTTATCCTGTATTCGCAGGCTGCAGAAACAGTGACAGGCGGTATTCTTGTCGATATATTTGTTCAGATGGCTGTAATCAATCTGGTACTTATGATATTCAATCTGATACCGGTTCCTCCTCTTGACGGATTCGGAATTCTTACGCAGGTTTTCAATTTGAGAAAATACAGCTGGTATGAAGTACTGTATAATAACGGAATGTGGATACTTCTTGCACTTATTATATTCAATGTTACAGGAATGATAATATCGCCTGCTGTAAACAGTATCTGGAATATACTTGTAAATGCGATTATATATTAAAGAAGAGACAGAGCCTCTTCTTTAGTTACACATATATGCGTACAAGCCTGTCCTTTGAAAGGCTGATGATTCTTTCGGGGTCAGGCATTTTTTCATCCGGTCTTATTGTAGTCTTGTGAGAAAAACTGTCGAATGACACTTTGTATCGCAAACCCATCCTGTCTGTTAAACTGTCTGTATTCATCTCATGCTCTGTAATCATCAGAGGAAATGCGCCTTCTGTCTGAGACGACGCGTTTTCAAGAGAATCAATGCAGTATGAAGCACCTTCACCTATATATACAGAAGATGTAAACCTGTTGGTTCTGTTAAGACCATAATCCCCGAAGACAGTTATACCTGCTTCATGAAACGGTCTGATCCATGAAATGTTTCCTATATATATTCCTTTGTCTTTCTTTTTAAGAAATGAAACGATATTATCAAAATCAGAACGCAGCCAGATGTCACAGGCGCCTTTTGTAACCTGTGGCAGGTATGGGACTGCATCGATATCGGGATTATCCATGCATTCACGCAGAGGAAGAACGGGAACTGCGTTCTCGTACTGCTTTGCCCGGCTCACTGCATTCAGATATGATGCAAGTGATTCGGCACAGATTTCCAGTCCGGGTGAAGGTTTCGGTTCATCAAAGGGCATTATCTTAGGGGTTATTTCTTCCCGTCTGAAACTCTCTGCTTTAAGCTGTGTGAGCTTGTCGAGAAGTTTTCTTCTGGCGCTGTTGAGTCTTGAGGCTGCCAGGAAAACGCCTTCATCTGCTGAAATTGTGCACTCTGTTATTTCAAAGGGTGTATCTCCTGTTTTTTTAAGCTGTCCTGCGATATATTCCTCGTCCGCAGCCTTGCTTTTCGCTTTTTCAACCGGAAGACCGTCCTCTACATACACTGATATTCCTGTCAGGTCATCAACTGCAGTAAGGCGAAGAGTATCGCCTTCAAGAGCGGTAAGCGTAACACTGATACCTGCTTTCTTTGATGGTCTGGCAAATGATGAAAGCATCTTTTCTGAAAGAGATTTTGAGACGATTCTGTAAACGCTGTCTCCCGGGTGTACATGACCTCTGATATCCCCCATGCGGATAAGGCCGCTGCCCAGTTGTTTCATATATGTGAGCGTCATAGTCTCTCTTCCGTTTTCTGAATTAATTTCCAGCACATCGCCCATATCGGGCTTTGCAGTGCAGCATACATCTATAAGGCCTCTGTTATACTTTCTGACTTCTCCGATATATACTCCCATGTTTTTCGGACTTGATCCTGAAAGCAGAGCGCTGCCGGGATCACCTGAAGCGTATCCTGTCATAAAACCGCCGCGATTGAACACCTGGAGGAGAGTTTCTCTGTCTTTTTCGTCAATGCGGTAGCGGTCACCTGACAGGGTCATGTCAATATATTTCCGGTAAATGGATGTAACGGCAGCGACATATTGAGGCGATTTCATTCTGCCTTCTATTTTGAATGAAGCAGCTCCTGCATCGACCAGCTGAGGAATAATATCAAGAGTGCATATGTCTTTCGGGCTTAATGGATAGCCGCTGCTGTATGGAAGTCTGCACGGCTGCGCACATGCGCCTCTGTTTCCTGATCTGCCGCCTATATATCTTGACAGCTGGCACTGGCCTGAATAACACATGCATAATGCGCCGTGGACGAATATTTCTATTTCTGTATCTGAAGCGCAGCATTCACGTATTTCGTCGAGTGAAAGTTCTCTTGCAGGAACTACGCGTTCATAACCAAGAGCTGCTGCTCTTCTTACGCCTTCGATATTGTATACGGTTGCCTGTGTGGAAAGGTGAAGAGGCAAGTCAGGGTAGTTCTCATGTATCAGTCTGCCAAGCCCCAGGTCCTGAATTATCAGGGCATCAGCTCCTGCAGAATACAGTTCTCCTGCATACGAAACAGCACGATCTATACTGTTATCATCAATCAGGGTGTTAAGTGCGATGTATGTCTTGACATTGCGCAGATGACCGTAGTCAATCATCTCTTTCAGTTCATCCGGTCTGAAGTTGTCTGCTTTCATTCTGGCGTTGAAAAGATGACCTCCTGCATAAACTGCATCTGCTCCGTTTTCAACTGCTGCTATGTATTGTTCTTTTCCTCCCGCAGGCGCGAGAAGTTCAGGTATTTTCATAAGTGTTTCTCCTGTTGTGTACTGTCAATATTATATATCACTGTGTTAAATATTTGTATAATATTTTGAAGAAAATCTATTGACACAGCAAAATCATTTTGGTAATATATAAAAGCTGTCGCGAGACAGAGACTTTGCCGAATCGTTAAAAAAGTGCTTGACATGAGCGCATTACGATGGTATAGTATTTACTGTTCGCTACGGCGAATGAACATTGAAAACTTCATAGTGTAAAGATTTAGT
>JAEDDI010000036.1 GCA_016293805.1 Bacillota bacterium
CGGAACGGCGTTCAGTCCCTTCGGGACTGGTGCGCTGTTCTAGCGGAATATGCAGGCAGCGGAACTACTATCATGGAAATTTTCCTTGAAAAGATGTATGCTTAACATCTAAAAATAGTCTGATGAAATTTCGCATAAGTGAACGCAAAGTGAACACGAACATGGAGAAATCCCTATATAACGTTGAAATTTCAATATCTAATAATACTAATAGTTTAATAGTCTGAACTCAAATTTAATAAACTCTTAATAATTCCTTGATAGATTGTTAATAGCCCTGCTGATAGAATTATCACAGAGATTAATTCAAAGGGGTAAAACAAAATGAAGGTATTAATTCTTACAGGCCGTTTCGGCATGGGGCACATCAAGTGTGCCTGTGCGCTGAAAGAGGTCATCTCAAAGAATGCGCAGGTAGAAGTTGTTGATCTTGTGGAATATCTGTTTCCCAGAATGTCGGGACTTATCTACAGGGGTTTTGGAATACTGGTTACGAAGATGTCGGGTATGTATAATCTTCTTAACAAGATGGCAGGAAAGATGGGCGGAGTGCCGCTCAGGAAAACTGCAGTGCGCAGAATAGATAATCTTCTCATGGAGCATAATCCTGATCTTGTCATATCAAATCTTCCGCTGTGCAGCCAGTATTTTTCATCATACAAGGAAATGAGAGAATGTTCTGTACCTCTTTACACATATGTAACAGACATAACTTTCCACAATGAATGGGTTGCTGAAAACACCGATCTATACTTCACAGGAGACGTGTCCACAAGAGATGCGATAATATCAGCAGGTGTTCCCGCTGGAAATGTAAGAATATCAGGCATTCCTGTATCGGAATCGTTTCACAGCAGGAAGAAGAAAGGTGAAAGAAAAAATATTCTGGTAATGGGCGGAGGTCTCGGACTTGTCCCGTGCAGAATTCTTTATGAACTCAGTAAAGTCGAAGATGCTGATGTTGTTCTTGTTGCAGGTCATAACAGAAAACTATACGAGGACGTGAGAGAGAAATTCAGTAATATCAAAGTTTACGGATATACAGATGAAATACCAGAGCTCATGGCCGATGCCGACCTCCTTATATCAAAGCCGGGCGGTATTACAATGTTTGAGGCCATAAGATCAAAAACACCTCTATACATTGTCAAGCCTGAACTTGAGCAGGAGATAGGCAACGCCGGATTCATCGAAAGAACCGGAATAGGCAAGGTTATTTACAGCATGGATGAATTCAGCAGTGACAAAATCGTGTCGCTTCTTAAGGATGAAGAAGAGATGCAGAAGATGAGGGAGAATATGAATAGAGTGGAGGAGGCATTTGATGATGTAAATCCGCTTATATATTTTAAGGGGGAGAGATTATGCAGAAAAAACATGTATATCTGACATTTGATGATGGTCCAAGCAGTGTATATACGCCCAGGCTTTTAGACCTGCTTAATAAATACGGGGTCAAGGCTACATTCTTTCTTGTTGGATCGTTTGCAAGGAAGAATCCTGATATTGTTTCAAGAATGATAAGTGAAGGGCACGAGGTGGGTGTGCATTCCAATACACATAAGAGCGCGTATCTCATGGACAGGAGAAGATTCTGCAATGACATGGATTCATCACTTATCAACCTTAAGAAGGTAGGCGTCACTCCATCCCTTTACAGACCTCCTTACGGGCACAGCAGAAGGTATTCTGCTTCAGAGGCCGGCAAGAGAGGCATGAGGATGGTAAAATGGGATGTCATGGCACAGGACTGGAGAGGACACACCACATCCAAAGCCATAGCCGACAGAATCATGAGAAGAGTATT
Organism: Bacillota bacterium; assembly: GCA_016293805.1. Taxonomy (GTDB): domain Bacteria; phylum Bacillota; class Clostridia; order Peptostreptococcales; family Anaerovoracaceae; genus UMGS973. The sequence goes on from JAEDDI010000036.1 coordinate 1,808, forward strand.
TGACGGAGCTGTTATATGCCTTCACGATGCAAGAGGAAAGAATATGGCGCCTTCACGAACAATAGAGGCACTGGATAAGGCTATTCCGGAACTTATCGAAAGGGGATATACCTTTGAAACTGTTTGAGAAAAGACAGGCAGCTGCCGGAGCTGCCATAATTGCGCTGATGATAGGATATGTGGCATACAGAATATGTAGAGAGTTTGATGCTGCTAAAGTATACTGCTGCATTCGAAGTGCCGATATATCTATGCTTGTATCTGCATTTGCAGCGATGCTCATATTTTTCGTCTGCGAGGGCGTGAATATAGGGCGGGGACTTGATCTTGCAGGATGCAAAGTGCCGTTTTTCCATATGCTGAAATATTCCGCGGCAGGATTCTTTTTCAGCAGCATAACTCCATCTTCTTCCGGAGGACAGCCTGCACAGCTTGTGCTGATGCACAGGGACGGTATAGGCATGCACAGGGGCATTCTCGCTCTTATACTTGAGCTTGTTTCATTTCAGACCTCGATGGTACTGATATCATCTGTATCATTTGCTCTGTTTCACAGCAGTATCTGCCGTGAATCGGCTCTTTTGTATGCTGCAGGAATTACGCTTAATGTATCGGTTCTTGCATTTCTGGCAGTTTTAGTGTTTTCAGAAAAAAGCTGCAGAAGAATCGCTGGGATTGCGGTTTTCTTCTCGGGAAAGCACAGGATAAAAACCCTGAAATGGATTGCAAGATACAATATGAGCGTGATGCTTCTGAAGGGAAGAAAGACGGTTCTTCTCAGGATGATTGCAGTATCGTGCATTCAGCTTATTTCTCTGTTTTCAGTAACGTATATCGTTTATCATGCGCTGGGAATGTCGGGGGAAGAATATTTTCTTCTTACAGGACTTCAGAGTATTGTGTTCGCTTCGGTATCAGCTCTTCCTCTGCCGGGAGGCGCAGGCGCTGCGGAAGGCGGATTTGCTCTGATGTTTTATGATGTGTTTCCGGCAGACAGCATGGGAGCGGCAATTATACTTACAAGGATAATGACATTTATAGTTCCGGTTCTATTCACAGGAACAGTACTTGGTCTTTCACCTGTCTGCAGAAGATTTCATACTGTTCGGGTATGAAATCATTCCATGTTTATTGACATGGAAAAAAAGATGTGATAAGATTGTCCAAGAATTAAATATTGTTAAACCGTTGATGCGGAGATAACGGCAGTAATGCCTTTACAGAGAGCCTGCGATGATGAGAATCAGGCAAGAAACATATTGTCAAATGGACCGCGGAGGGCGCAGTCAAATGTGCATGCACAGAGTATTCTGCGACGTTGAAGGCAGACGTTATTTGCCGGGGATATGATGGTATCCTGCTGAGCGCACGCAGCACGTGAATCAAGGTGGCACCGCGGATTTTGTATTATTCGTCCTTGACAGATTATATATCTGTCAGGGATTTTTTAATGGAGGGATGAGTATGAAAGTTTTACCGGATATTGAGGGTGTAAGGAAGATCTGTGAGTCGGGAGAATATGATGTGCTTCCTGTAAGCTGTGAAATTCTATCGGATTTCATTACGCCGATTGAAGCGATGAGAATACTGAAGAATGTGTCGACACACTGCTATATGCTTGAATCTGCGATGGCAGATGAAAAATGGGGAAGGTATACTTTTCTCGGATATGAGCCGAAGCTTGAGATAACATGTCTTGACGGGAAACTGAAGGCAGGGGATGTGTCCATCGATACTGACAATCCGTCTGAAGTGATACGTCAGATTCTGAAGGAATACAGAAGTCCGCGATTTGACTATCTTCCGCCGTTTACGGGCGGACTTGTTGGATATTTCTCTTATGACTATCTGGGATACAGCGAGCCTTCTGTAAAATGCAGCGTGAAGGATAAGGACAGGTTCAAAGATGCAGATCTGATGCTGTTTGACAAAGTTATTGCCTTTGATAATGTCAGACAGAAGATTATCCTCATAGTCAACATATATCTTAATGATATAGAGACTGAATACAACAGGGCGGTGCTTGAGATAAGCCGGATGGCGCAACTTCTCAGGACGGGAGACAGAAAGAAGGAATCTGCTGGAAAGCTTGCAGGACCGGTAACTCCCCTGTTTGAGAAGGATGAATTTGTCGATATGGTTGAAAAGGCAAAAAGATATATATATGAGGGGGATATTTTTCAGGTCGTTCTCTCAAACAGGCTTCAGGCACCTTTTGAAGGAAGTCTGTTCAACACCTACAGGGTGCTGAGGACTATTAATCCTTCGCCGTATATGTTCTATTTTTCCGGCACTGATGTGGAGGTTGCCGGTGCATCACCTGAAACTCTTGTTAAACTTCATGACGGTGTTCTTCACACATTTCCGCTTGCAGGAACAAGGCCGAGGGGAAGAAATGACGAGGAGGACCAGATTCTCATAAGAGACCTTCTATCGGATGAGAAGGAGCTTGCAGAACATAATATGCTGGTTGACCTGGGAAGAAACGACCTTGGGAAAATAAGCAAGTTCGGAACTGTTGAGGTTGAAAAGCTTCATTCAATCGAGAAGTATTCTCACGTTATGCATATAGGGTCGACAGTCAGAGGAATAATAGGGGAGGACAAGGATGCTCTTGATGCAATAGAGGCTGTTCTGCCCGCAGGTACACTTTCCGGAGCTCCGAAAATAAGAGCATGTCAGCTCATAGGAGAGCTTGAAGACAGCAAGAGAGGAATATATGGAGGAGCAATAGGATATATTGACTTTACCGGAAATATGGACACATGCATAGCCATAAGGATTGCGTACAAAAAGAACGGCAATGTGTATGTAAGAAGCGGTGCGGGAATTGTTGCAGATTCCGACGCTGAAAAGGAGTATCAGGAATGCTTAAACAAGGCAGGTGCCGTTCTAAAAGCGCTTGAACTGGCGCAGGAGGAGGAAATATGATTCTGCTTATAGACAACTACGACAGCTTTTCATTCAACCTGTATCAGCTTGCAGGAGAGATAGATGAAGATATTAAAGTAATACGAAACGATGAAATGACAGCAGAGGAGATAGAAAATATGTCGCCTGACAGGATAATTCTTTCCCCGGGACCGGGAAGACCGGAGGATGCCGGCATAACTGTTGATGTTGTCAGAAAACTTGGGAGCAAGATTCCGGTTCTTGGAGTCTGTCTTGGACATCAGGCTATATGTTCGGCATACGGTGCGGAAATATCATATGCAAAAGAACTGATGCACGGCAAGCAGTCAGAAATATCCTTTGATGAGGATGATATTATTTTCAGAGGATGCACGCAGAAGACAAGGGTTGCAAGATACCATTCACTGGCCGCTTCAGAATCCACAATGCCGGAATGCCTGAAAGTCACTGCAGTTACAGATGACAATGAGATAATGGCGGTCACTCACAGGGAGTATCCTGTTTACGGTGTTCAGTTTCATCCCGAATCGATTATGACGCCGCAGGGAAAGATAATGCTTGAGAACTTCATTCTGAGAGGAGAAAGATAATATGATAAAAGATGCAATTGTAAAGATAGTGAACAAGGAAGACCTTACATATGATGAGGCTTATGAAGTTATGAATGAGATAATGAGCGGAAATACAAGTCCGACTCAGAACTCGGCATTTCTGGCTGCTCTTTCAACTAAGAGCGCGAGAGCAGAGACAAGAGATGAAATAGCAGGATGTGCGGCAGCAATGAGGGACAATGCTGTAAAGGTTGATGCAGGAGAAGTGTTTGAAATAGTTGGTACAGGCGGTGATAATGCGGGAAGTTTCAATATTTCCACGACAGCGGCTTTTGTCGCTGCAGCAGGGGGAGTACGCGTTGCAAAGCATGGAAACAGAGCAGCGTCATCAAAATCAGGGACTGCAGACTGCCTTGAAGCGCTTGGCGTTAATATAGATCAGAGCCCTGAAAAATGTATTGAACTTCTAGATAAGGCAGGAATGTGTTTCTTCTTTGCACAGAAATATCACACATCGATGAAATATGTAGGAGCTATAAGGAAGGAACTCGGATTCAGAACAGTATTCAATATTCTGGGACCTCTCACGAATCCCGGATCGCCGTCGATGCAGCTTCTTGGTGTTTACGATGAATATCTTGTTGAGCCGCTTGCCCAGGTCCTTATAAGTCTGGGAGTAAAAAGAGGAATGGTTGTATACGGAAAAGACAGGCTGGATGAAATATCTGTAAGTGCGCCTACAAAAATATGCGAATTTAAAGACGGATGGTACAGAACATTTGTGATTGCTCCGGAGGATTTCGGAATCGAAAGATGCAGCAAAGACGAACTCAGGGGCGGAACACCACAGGAGAACGCTGAAATAACAAGAAGAATTCTAAAGGGGGAGAAAGGTCCGAAAAGAGATGCTGTGCTGATGAATGCGGGCGCAGCACTGTATATCTGCGGCAGAGCTGAATCTTTCGGTGAGGGAATCAGACTGGCAGCGGATATAATAGACAGCGGAAAAGCTTATGAAACTCTTGAAAAAGTAATTGAGATAAGCAGGAGGGATTAAACATGAATATACTCGATGAAATTTCCGGATATGCGAGGGAGAGAGTGGAATCTGCAAAGAAGAAGATTTCTGCTGAAGAGATGAAAAAGATGGCATATGAAAAGGGAAGGGGTGATTTCGCATTCGAAAAGAAACTCTCAGAAGGTGGCCTTTCATTTATATGCGAGTGCAAGAAGGCATCACCTTCAAAGGGCATAATAGCAGAGGAATTCCCTTATCTTGATATAGCGAAAGAATATGAGAATGCAGGTGCTGACTGTATTTCTGTTCTTACAGAACCGAAATGGTTTCTCGGTGATAAACGATATCTTGAGGAGATATCAGAAGTTACAGGAATTCCGTGTCTTCGCAAAGATTTCATTGTAGATGAATATATGATTTATGAAGCGAAAGTTCTTGGTGCATCGGCAGTGCTTTTAATCTGTGCTCTGCTCAGCGAAGAAACTCTTTGCAGATATATCAGGATATGTGATGAGCTTGGACTTTCTGCACTTGTCGAGGCGCATAATGAATCTGAAGTGAAGCAGGCACTGAAAGCGGGAGCCCGCGTTTTAGGGATAAACAACAGGAATCTGGCAGATTTCAGTGTTGATACCGAGAATGCAAAGAATATGAGAAAATATATCCCTGAAGATGTAATATTTGTATCAGAGAGCGGAATAAGAGACGGTGAAGATGTGCTGAGGGCAAAAGAGGCAGGTGCGGATGCAGTGCTTGTAGGTGAAAGTCTTATGAGAGCTAAAGATAAGAAGGAGAAGCTCATGGAGCTTAAGAGACTGATATGACAAAGATTAAAATGTGCGGACTTACGTCTTATGATGATATAGCGGCGGTAAATGAAATAAGGCCGGAATACATAGGGTTTGTATTCTGTTCAACCAGCAGAAGATATGTGTCGGAAGAGAAGGCGCAAATGTTGAAATCACTTCTTGATGATGATATTATTGCTGTTGGAGTCTTTGTGGATGAGGATATTGAAAGAGTTGCCGCTCTTTCAAACAGCGGCGTAATAGGTGCCGTGCAGCTTCACGGAAACGAAGACGACGAATACATATTAAGACTGAAGAATATGATTTCAGCACCGGTTATTAAAGCATTTGTCATATCTTCGCCTGATGATGTGAGAAGGGCTGCGGAAAGCCCGGCAGACTATGTTCTTTTGGATTCCGGAAGCGGAAGCGGCAGAACTTTTGACTGGAATATTATAGGGGACTTGGACAGAGAGTATTTCCTGGCAGGCGGACTTGATCCTCTCACTGCGGAAGACGCGGTGAACAGGCTGCATCCTTATGCATGTGATGTAAGTTCGGGGATAGAGACTTCGCATGTCAAGGATAAGAATAAGATGAAGGCATTTGCAGATGCTGTAAGGAAGGAAAGATAATTAATGACTAATCTGAACGGAAGATTCGGCAGTCACGGCGGACAGTACATACCTGAGACGCTGATGAATGCTGTCATAGAACTGGAAGAGGCATACAATCACTACAAAAATGACAGGGAGTTTAACGAAGAGCTTTCTGCACTTTTCAATGAATATGCAGGAAGGCCGTCGAGACTTTATTTTGCAGAGAAGATGACTGAAGACCTTGGAGGAGCGAAAATATACCTCAAGAGAGAAGATCTGAATCATACAGGGGCACATAAGATTAACAATGTGCTTGGACAGGCCCTGCTTGCAAAGAAAATGGGAAAGACAAGACTGATTGCAGAGACAGGCGCAGGTCAGCACGGAGTTGCCACTGCGACAGCTGCTGCTCTTCTTGGAATGGAATGCGTTGTTTTCATGGGCGAAGAGGATACTGTAAGACAGGCGCTCAATGTATACAGGATGAAGCTTCTGGGGGCAGAAGTCATACCTGTGAAAACAGGGACAGCAACACTTAAGGACGCTGTTTCCGAAGCCATGAGAGAGTGGACATCCAGAATATCCGATACACATTACTGTCTGGGTTCTGTTATGGGACCTCATCCGTTCCCGACCATTGTAAGGGATTTTCAGGCGGTAATATCAAAAGAGATACGGGAGCAGATTATCGAGAAGGAAGGAAGACTTCCCGATGTTGTTATGGCATGTGTAGGTGGCGGTTCAAACGCAATAGGCACATTCTACCATTTCATCGAAGACAGACAGGTGCGCCTTATAGGGTGTGAGGCTGCGGGCAGAGGAGTGGATACATTTGAGACAGCAGCTACGATAGCAACAGGAAAACCAGGGATATTCCACGGAATGAAGTCGTATTTCTGTCAGGACGAGTTTGGACAGATTGCACCTGTATATTCAATCTCTGCAGGACTTGACTATCCGGGAATCGGACCAGAGCATGCATATCTTCATGATATAGGAAGAGCGGAATATGTACCTGTAACAGATGATGAGGCAGTGTGCGCATTTGAATATCTTGCAAGAACAGAAGGGATTATTCCTGCAATAGAGTCGGCACATGCGATTGCGCATGCACTTAAAATCGCACCTGAAATGGAACGCGACAGAATTATAGTAATTACAGTTTCAGGCAGAGGAGACAAGGACTGCGCTGCAATAGCAAGGTACAGAGGGGAGGATATCCATGAGTAGAATAAAGAAGGCATTTGAAGACGGCAAGGCGTTCATACCGTTCATAACATGCGGAGACCCCGATATTGATACAACTGCAGCATGCGTAAGAGAAGCTGTCAGAAACGGTGCTGACCTGATTGAACTGGGAATACCTTTTTCAGATCCGACTGCAGAGGGACCTGTAATTCAGAGTGCAAATCTCAGGGCTCTTACAGGTGGGATCACTACCGACAAGGTGTTTGAGCTTGTTGAAGATCTGAGAAGAGATATTGATGTTCCGATGGTGTTCATGACATATGCAAATGTGGTATTTTCATACGGGAAGGAACGTTTCCTTGAAAAGTGTAAAAACACAGGTATTGATGGAATTATACTGCCTGATCTTCCATACGAGGAAAAAGAAGAGTTTCTTCCATACTGCAGGGCAAACGGAGTTGACCTTATATCACTTGTTGCACCAACATCGGATGAGCGTATTGCGATGATTGCAAGGGAAGCTGAAGGTTTTCTGTATATCGTTTCAAGTCTTGGTGTCACAGGAACAAGAAGCAGAATTACTACTGACTTAAAATCGATAGTAGATGTCGTCAGAGAAAATACTGATATCCCGTGTGCGATAGGATTCGGCATATCTGCACCGCAGCAGGCAGAGGAGATGGCATCGCTTTCAGATGGAGCCATTGTAGGTTCTGCAATTATAAAGATTATAGAAAAATACGGCAAGGAAGCACCTTCACATGTCGGAGAATATGTCAGGACTATGAAGGATGCAGTAAGAGGGATATACTAATGGGAAGATTATCAGACAGAGTAGGGACATTTACGGATTCTGTGATACGCAGAATGACGAGAATAAGTGATGAATACGGAGCAATCAACCTGTCCCAGGGATTTCCGGATTTCGATCCTCCGGCAGAGATTATGGATGCTCTTGCAAAGGCTGCATATGAGGGACCGCATCAGTATTCTGTGACATTCGGAGCTCAGAATCTCAGGGAGGCACTAGCTGATAAATTTGAAAAGACAGCAGGTATCAGAGTTAATCCTGACACCCAGGTCATAGTCACATGCGGAGGAACCGAGGCAATGATGAGCGCTATGATGACAATATGCAATCCCGGGGATAAAGTTATGGTGTTCTCGCCATTTTATGAAAACTACGGAGCAGACGCAATACTGTCAGGAGCAGAGCCTATATATATCCCGCTTGTTCCGCCTGAATACTCATTTGATCCTGATGCGGTAGAGGAGGGATTCAGAAACGGAGCAAAGGCGCTGATTCTCTGCAATCCGTCGAATCCGTGCGGCAAAGTGTTTACCCGTGATGAGCTTTCGTGTATAGCAGAGCTTGCCGTAAGGTATGACGCATTTGTAGTGACAGATGAAGTGTATGAGCACATGGTATATGAGCCTAATGTACATATCTCCATTGCATCTCTTCCTGGGATGGCTGAAAGAACTGTTACATGCAGCAGTCTGTCAAAGACGTTTTCAATAACCGGATGGAGACTTGGATATCTTATAGGTCCTGAGGATGTCATTGAGGCTGCCAAGAAAGTACATGATTTTCTGACTGTAGGTGCCCCTGCTCCTCTTCAGGAGGCTGCTGTAGCAGGACTTAAATTTGACGACAGTTACTATGAAAATCTGAAGAGGCTGTATACCGCCAAGAGGGATTACTTCATTAAAGGACTGGATGAAATAGGCCTTAAACATAATGTTCCTCAGGGTACATATTTCGTCATGATAGATATCTCGGATTTCCTTGATAATGATGAATTCAATGGCTGGACAGACCTTGAATTCTGTGAATGGATGATAAAGAAGATAGGTGTAGCCGCAGTACCGGGTTCCAGTTTCTTCAGCGAACCTGTAAACCACCTTATCCGGCTTCACTTCGCAAGAGAGGAAAGTACCCTTAAAGAGGCACTTTCCCGCCTTGCTAAACTTATTGATTATCTTTAGTAAATATATAACATGGCCCATCGGTACAAACTGAGGGCCATTCCACGTTTCAGCAAAGCTGATGTCCTGATTGATGATTGTCAAGCAGGACTTAATATTGTAATGAAGGAACCTAAAAGGAAAGTTTCATTGTGATTTTTGAAGGGATACAAACGGGCGGATTTAAGTAATCCAGTTTCGACCTTCGTGTAGTTGATTCTGATACTGTAAAGTGCCGAAAAAGCCTTGTGTCAAGTGGGTTTTGCCAAAAAGAAAAGGAGCGCAAGTATCGTATCAATACTTGCGTTCCGATTTGGCGGAGACGGTGGGATTCGAACCCACGTGCCCCGAAGGACAACCTGATTTCGAGTCAGGCTCGTTATGACCACTTCGATACGTCTCCGTAAACACTTTAAAAGTATAGCATAAAAGTCACATGATTTATAGTAGAAAAATTAAAATAGTGATATAATTATTTAGAATCTGAAGGAGAAGGAAATGGATAATATATGTTACATGAAGACCCCGTTTGATGCTGTTCTGAAAATAACGGACGACGGTGAGAATATCAGGACTGTATCATATGTGATGAACGCGTGCGGCTGCTGTCTTGGCGCACTTGCCTCGCCTCTTGGAAATGAGGCAAAAAGACAGCTTTCCGAGTATTTTAATGGAATGAGGAAGTCATTTGATCTGCCGTTGAAACCGCACGGAACTGAATTTCAGAGGAAGATATGGAGCATACTCTGCGACATACCCTATGGTGAAACGGTCAGTTACAGACATATCGCAGAACTTGCAGGAATACCTGGAGGAAGCCGTGCGGCAGGGCAGGCAAACAGGAAAAACCCCATTGCTGTAGTTATCCCCTGCCACAGGGTGATATCATCAGACGGCAGCCCGGGAGGGTATACGCCTGACATAAACTACAAGCTGGCCTTACTAGAGATTGAGGGTGTTTTTCTTCAAGTACATAAATAGTGATGTAAAGCGTGTGTAAACTGGGATGCATATTTATACATTTCGGCTGCGCTGTAAAAGTGAGAAAAAGCCGTAATTTCGGCTTGTTGATAATTCATCAATTTATATGATGTATATATGTTTTTTGAAAAAATCTGTGGATAACTTGCTATTGACTTTTATGAAATGTGGTGAATAGTAAGTAAGCGCAAGGTAAAATTCACATCAGTTTATTCACAACCGGTTTTGGATAAAATTGTATACAATTTCAGCAAAACTGTGGGAAATGGTAAAAAGCCTTGATATTGTTGGTATTCTTGATTGTGGACAACTTTTTGTAAAATTTATTCCCATTTATTCATTTTATACATTTTCCTGTAATTTTTTTAAAAGAATACAGGTTCTTTTTTGGATTTATTCAAACCACAATATGTAGTGTTTAACTTTTTTGTGGTATAAAATGCAAAGTGGCATGTATCAACGCTTTTTGGCGTTTTGTATTTGTAATGATACAAAATGTGCCACAAGAAAGGATAATAATGTTAGGAGTTATTGTAAACACAGCTGCAGTAATAGCAGGAAGCATCATAGGCCTTATAATCAGGAAGGGGATTCCGCAGAAGTGGACTGATATGATAATGAAGGCTCTGGGTATATGCACGATGTATATCGGTATTGACAGTGCACTTGACGGAGAAAACACGCTTGTGCTTATTTTTTCGATGGTTATAGGAGCGGTTATCGGTATCGCTCTTGATATCGATGGACATTTCAACGGACTTGCAAAGAGAATAGAAAACAGAGTTTCCGGGAAAGGAAAAAATTCAGGAATTGCAGAAGGTTTTGTAACAGCATCACTTCTGTGGTGCACAGGGGCAATGACTATTGTAGGATCACTTCAGGCAGGTCTTTCGGGAGACAATGAACTTCTGTTTGCAAAATCATGTCTTGATTTTACATCATCGATGATTCTTGCTGCCACAATGGGAATAGGAGTGCTGTTCGCATCCGCATTTTTATTTATATTTCAGGGTGCAATCGCTCTCAGTGCAGGTTTTGCAGCACCTTTTCTTTCAGATCCGGTTATAGCTGAGATGACATGTTCGGGGGGCATACTCATAGTTGCGCTCGGTCTCAATCTTGTGGGTGCGACAGAACTTAAAATAATGAACTATATACCGGCGATATTCATGCCGATTGTAATTCTTCCGGTATATAACCTGATTGCGGGAGCGCTGGGATGAGTATAAGGAACAGATATGCGCTTCTCCAGGCAGTATACTGGATGATCAATCTTACAGCCTTTGGCTACGGTACATATTTTCTTCAGGAATCCGGATTCAGATCGGCAGCGACAGGCATAATTCTGGCTCTTGGAGGAACGGCTGCATCGGCTCTGCAGAATATCCTGGGAAGGATGGTCGACAGAGGTGTGTCTTCGTGGCGGTATATTATGGTGGTGCTGACGCTGATTTATGCCGTGCTTTGTGCAGGCCTTTATTTTTGCAGTGTCAGATTTGTAACTGCTGCGGTTTTCTGTTTTTTCATGTGTGCCGTGAACTGTTTTATGCCCCTTTTAAACGGTGTAGGGTTTTACTATGAGAGGAGAGGGATTGCTGCAGATTACGGTTTTTCAAGAGCGTTCGGATCCCTGGGATATGCTCTTCTTTCAGTGATACTGGGAAGAATTACAGTGGCATGCGGTCATCTTAGCGTTCCTGCAGCCGGAATCCTTTTGTCATTCTGTCTTCTGGCAGTTCTGTTTTTTATGCCATGCGAGAAGGAAACGCAGGATATGAAAGATAATGACACGGGAAGCAGTATTCTAATGTTTCCCTCGAAGTATCCCGGATTCATACTTATAGTCGCAGGCTGTACGCTTTCACTTGCATTTCATCATATTCTGGGTATATTCATGATAAATATAGTCGAAAATGTAGGAGGAGATTCTTCTGATATGGGAATAGCAAACTGTATTGCTGCACTGGTGGAGATTCCTGTGATGCTTTCATTTTCGAGAATTATAAGGAGGATCCCTGCAGACAGACTTATTATAGCTGCTTCAGCCTGCTATATCATCAGAGGAATCATAGTATACAATGCCTCGTCAGTCTATATGATATTTGCCGCCCAGGTGCTGCAGGCATTTACTTTTGCAGCTGTTATGCTGGCAGGCATATATTATACAGATGATCTTATGAAGGAAGAGGATAAGATGAAGGGTCAGGCTCTGATGGGGTCAAGCTTTACCGCAGGATACGTAATAGGATGTATTTTCGGCGGAATTATCATCCAGTCAGGCGGAGTTGAGACAGCTTTCATAACAGGTATAGTATTTGCTGCTGCAGGCCTTGTGCTTGTGCTTGCAGGTTTCAGGAGAAAAAAACATGAGTGTTCAGTCTAAATATACAGCGATGCAGGCAGTGTACTGGATGGTGTATTCTGTCGCATTCGGATTTGTGACATATTATCTTCTGGGTACAGGAATAGGGGAGGCAGCCATAGGAATGGTTACGGCATCAGGCGGTATTATAGCTGCGGTCCTGCAGCCTCTTACCGGAAGCCTTACAGATTCGGGAAGGCTTAGATGGAAAACAATACTGGTATTTCTTGCATCTTTGTGCCTTCTGTTCAATATACTGATGATTTTCATATCATCAGAGGTTTTAAATGCTGTTTCGTATGCGGGATTCATTACTGCAGTGAATCTTATTGTGCCTGTTGCAAACGGTGCCAGTTTCTATTATGAAAGATCGGGAGAGAAGATTAATTTCGGATTTGCAAGGGGAACAGGCTCCCTGTTTTACGGTGCTGCTGCATATGTTCTTGGTGCAGTTTCAGTGAGGGCAGGGATAATGTCAGTTCCGGCAGCAGGCGCGCTTACTTCTCTTTTGCTTATCCTTATACTGATTTCAATGCCTTGTCAAAGGGAGGTATGTGAAGTACGAAGACAGGCAGGAGGAAGCATAATATCAAGATATCCTGGTTTTTTCATGGTTGTTGCCGGCTGCACACTGTGTCTTTCTTTTCACAGCATATCCTGCAACTTTCTAATACGGATTGTGGAAAGCTGTGGAGGAGATGCAGAAGTGATGGGAACTGCAATTGCAGTATCTGCAGTTTTTGAGCTTCCTGCGATGTTCGGTTTTTCAGTGATTGCAAAGAGGTTTTCTGCAGGTATGCTGCTGAAAGTGTCAGCGGTGTTTTTCATTATAAAATCTCTTCTGTTTCTTTTTTCAAGCGGAGTGGGAATGATATATTTCACGCAGATGTTTCAGGCAGGATCTTTTGCGCTTATGATACCTGCTTCAGTATATTATGCCGAAAGTTCAATGGAGAAGGGCGACAAGATGAAAGGTCAGGCATATATGGGTCTTGCGCTTACAGCAGGTTCGTTCATCGGCGCACTGTCCGGCGGATTTCTGATTCAGATGGCAGGTCTTAAACAGGCACTGATTCTTGGAACCGCATTTACTGTTGCAGGATTTATACTTATTGCAGCAGGGACAGTTAACAAAAAAAGAGAATCAAAATGATTCTCAAATATATACAGGAATATTATGTTCAGGCACTATGACAGGCAGTATACCGTCGAGTGCCTCTTTTAATTCGTACGGATTGGTATTACCTGAAAAAGGCGGAAATGTATTGTCAAAGTGATCTGTAAGGACGCACAGAGGTTTAAGTCTTGCAACAGTCTCAAGTGCAGGTTCCAGAAGGTCTGATTTCCCCTGATAGGGAAGTATGAGCAGGTCCGGCTCCTGGGGATATTCAATATCTGAAAGCGCCATGCTTCCCATGACAAATATCTTCTTTCCTTCAGCTTTTATAAGAAAGCATACTGTCTCATGATTTTCTCTGCAGTGAATAATTTCTCTCTCCAGATGCCTTCTGTTATTTCTCATGGTAAGAAATTCTCTGGACAGAAGAGTTCTCCTTATGAGTTTTCTGTCAAAGCGGATGTGTTTTCCCTGCAGTACGCTGATTTCGAAGCCTTCTGCTGTAAAAGTGTCTCCGGGTTTAATAAGGTGAAGGCATTCTTCCGGTATCCCGTCCTTTTTAAGAGTGGAAAGCGGTGTTTTAGTACAGAAAATATTCTGTCCGCTGAAAATACAGGGGATGCTGGATATATGGTCCACATGTCCGTGTGTGATGAGAATGCTTTCATATCCTCTGAAAGATGATTCATCTGTATGAACATCGCTTTTATCTAAAGGAAGAAAAGGATCGAAAAGAATTCTGCCGTTTTCTCCTTCGACTGCTATAGAGGCAGTTCCAAACCATGTAATCTTCATAATTTTTCCTCATGAACTGACATAAGGCATTCTACTGCGGTGATTATGAGATTCTCAGTTATATCCCCCGCGTTCTTAAGAAGTCCGATGTCGTAACTTTCATCCAGACAGTCAGCCGTGTAAAGAAGATGGTATACATCTGCATTTCTGTAGGATGCGGCAGCCATCAGGCTTGCACACTCCATCTCTGCCACGCTGCAGCCTTTTTCTTTTCTGTCGCGTATATTGCCTTCTGTTTCACGAAATATTGCATCTGTTGTCCATGTTCCTGTTTTAAGGTATGGAAGTCCCCGGGCAGCTATCAGTTTTTCGAGTTTTTCCGCGCCGCTTAAAGTGATGAAATCAGAGGGAGGCATATAGTGGTAGCTTGTTCCCTCATCCCTGTATGCTCTGTCGGGAATTATGATTTTTCCTGATGTTATTGTTTTGTCAAGACTTCCGCATGAGCCAAGATAAAGGACAGTTTCAGCTCCTCTTGAAAGGATGTTTTCGAGCACTGCCACGGAAGCAGATCCGCCGACAGGGCTTCTCAGAAGCATCATTTCACAGCCATTGAAGATGAATGAATATACGCTGATTATTCCGCCTGAATATATCTTTGTTTTAATCCGGGCACCCAGAATATCAGCTGCCTTTTTTTCGGTTTTTTCATCGAAGACAGAAAATACGGGCCCCTTCATGTCTTTGCGGCCTCCTGTCAGATCTTCCGGTTTAAGGATTTCTTTTGTTGCTGGATCAAATGTATCTGTAATCATGGTAATAAAAAGGGGAGAGAGACTCTACCGCATAATCAGTTTTTTAGACTCTGAAGCGGTGCAGGAATTCTGCCGCCTCTGTTAATCATTGTCTGAGGTGATTTAGTGTTGACTTTCATTACAGGACCGTTGCCTAAAAGTCCGCCAAAGTCAAGTTCTTCTCCTTCTTTAAGACCTATTGCAGGTATTACTCTTACTGCAGTTGTCTTCGAATTTACCATGCCGATGGCAGCTTCATCTGCTATGATGGCTGATATTGTCTCTGCAGGTGTTTCGCCCGGGATTACAATCATGTCGAGACCGACTGAGCAGACTGCGGTCATTGCCTCGAGTTTTTCGATTGTAAGTGTTCCTTTTCTTGCTGCATCTATCATTCCTGCATCTTCTGTTACAGGAATGAAGGCACCGGACAGTCCTCCCACTGTAGATGATGCCATGACTCCGCCTTTTTTGACAGCGTCGTTTAACATTGCAAGAGCAGCTGTTGTTCCCGCACAGCCGCACTGCTCAAGTCCTATTTCTTCAAGTATATGTGCAACTGAATCTCCCACTGCAGGTGTAGGGGCAAGTGAAAGATCTATAATTCCAAAAGGCACGCCGAGAGCTTTTGATGCTTCAGCACCGACAAGCTGTCCCATTCTCGTGATTTTGAAAGCTGTCTTCTTGATTGTATCCGCAACAGCATCAAGAGGTGCGTCCTTTGGCATTTTCGCAAGAGCTGATCTTACAACTCCCGGTCCTGATACTCCCACGTTTATTACGGCATCGGGTTCTCCCGGTCCGTGGAATGCTCCTGCCATAAAAGGATTATCATCGGGAGCATTGCAGAATACAACAAGCTTTGCTGCACCGATGCACTGTCTGTCACGTGTAAGTTCGGCTGTTTCTCTTACGACTCTTCCCATTATCTTGACGGCATCCATGTTGATTCCTGATTTTGTGGAGCCGACATTGACCGATGAGCATACAAAATCTGTTTCTGCCAGGGCTCTTGGAATTGACTCAATAAGCGCCATGTCTCCTGCCGAGAAACCCTTGTTTACAAGTGCGGAGTAGCCTCCTATGAAGTTGACACCTATGTCCTTTGCAACTTTATCAAGTGTTTTTGCATATTTCACAGGATCGCCGCCCGAAACGGCTGCAAGCATTGCAATCGGGGTAACGGAAACTCTCTTGTTAACAATGGGAATATCGTATTTTCTTTCAATTTCCTCTCCGGTCCTGACAAGGTCCTTTGCGAGCCTGTAAATCTTGCTGTAGACTTTTTCGCAGGATCTGTCTATATCCGCATCGCAGCAGTCAAGAAGAGAAATACCCATGGTAATGGTTCGTATATCCAGGTTTTCATCCTGAATCATTGTTATAGTTTCAAGAATATCTCTTGTATTCAGCATATCTGTTCCTCCTTAGATTCTGTGCATTGAGTTGAAAATATCTTCATGCATTACGTGAATCTGCATTTCAGGAACTTTTTCCGAAATGGCTTTCTTGAGATCGATTATTTCACATGTCATTTCTGAGATATCTATCAGCATAATCATAGCGAAGTATTCCTGCATAACTGACTGCGTAACTTCGACAACATTTGCATTCTTCTCTGCGCATGTGCCTGATACTTTAGCAAGTATACCTACCATGTCTTTACCTATTACTGTTACAACTGCTTTCATTTTATCTGTCTCCTTAAATAATTATTCAAACTATC
>JAEDDI010000037.1 GCA_016293805.1 Bacillota bacterium
CCGGTTTGTCGGAAGGAACATATCCTCCAACTGGTTCCTCACTGAGTATCTCACCACAAATGTCACATATACAGTCTCCGTTGACGTCAGTATGACTGCTTGCATTCAGGCCGCAGTAATCACACTTGTGGTCATTGTCTGCATCCTTATGTCCTTCAATTGCTTTTACTGTAACACTTGCCGTATTGCCTGCCTTGTCTGTCGCAGCTATTTCATTTTCTTCTGCAGCAAGGGTAAACTGATTATTCTTATCAAGCTGAACTTCTTTATTGTTTACAGTCACCTTATCAAGGTATTTATCTGTAACAGTAACCCTGCATGAAGAGCAGTATGCTCCTCCGACTTCAACTCCTGAAATTACAGGTGCTTCAGCATCAATTACAATTCCGCCTGAATTGATATATGTCACATTGCCGTATGTATCACTCAGTTTTGCATATACAATATGTTCGCGATTTATGCCGAGCTTAAATGACTCAGAATAATTATCAAAAGCTGCTCCATCAAGTTCGTCCCGAGTAAGGACAGTGTCACTTAACAGATATCCTATTGAAACAGTTCCGCTTCCTGTTGCAGTGATTGTTACATTCTGCTCAGCTTTATAGAACTGGTCGAATGCGATACTGCTGCTCAGCGAACTCCAGCTGTCTTCTCCAATGGAGATACTTCCGGTCGGCGCATCAGGTATTTCATTTGATTTCCACTGTGCTGTAAGCAAAATTGACCGAATAAGGTCACTGTCTGCCAATTCAGCATATGTGGTATTCACATCTACATCTTCTAAGCCGCATTTCCAGCCTGCAAATGTATATCCGTCTCTTACCGGTACTATCAGGCCTGTCAGCACCTTGTCTGTCCATTTAACCCCTGTTTTTTTGTCTATGCTGTTTCCTCCAACAGTGTCAAAAACAACCTCATAATGGGATTTTTCTGCCCACTCTGCTGTAAGCATAATTTCTGTAGCACTGGCAGCAAGCTGACTGCATGTAGTGCTACCTGTAACAGACGTATCACCGTATTTCCAGCCTGCAAAAGTATATCCTTGTTTTGTCGTAGCAGATACACCTGCTAAAACCTCAGAATCCTCTGTCAGACCGGTTTTCGGTGATACCGGTGTGCCTCCGGCACTGTCAAAAGTAACGGTATAATTGCTTACAGCGCTATAATGGGCTGTATATGTTCTGTCCCCTGTGCTTCCCTTCGGAATGGTAACAGTCATGTTAGTATCACCTGTCAGATCTGTTCCGCTCCAGCCTGTAAATACATAGTCTGTTTTTACCGGGTTATGCAACGTAATATCATCGCTTTCTACAGTATACTTTTCAGGATTTGAAACCCCTTCACCTTCAATTAATCCGCCATCCGGATTGTATGTTATTGTATACTCTATAGGATCACCGAATCCGGCTGTTAATATAAGATTCTCGTTTACCGCAGAACCGAATGTGTACTTTGTCTCCCCGTTATACCAGCCGTCAAATTTCGTATATCCCGCCTTGTCGTCCGGTGAAACAGGAGCTGCAACAGCTTTGCCTTCATCTACGACCTCAAGTGCATACCTGCTGCTTCCGTTCATAAATGTCACAGTCTTTCCCTTGATACGGTCTTCTTTGACACTACCGTAGAATATGCCGCCGTGAATTTCACCGTAACTGCCAACAGAGTTCTTAAAGGCGGACGGTGTATTGCTTGTACAGTAAATCTTTGCAACATAGCTGTTCATAGAAACCCTTGCAGTTACTGTGCCTCCGTTTGCATAAAGAAAACTTCCCGTACCGTAGCTTCCGCGTGTCAGTTCAACTGTGCCGGCCAGTACGCCACTTTTATCAGTGCTGCTGTCGCTTAAAGTCAGTGTTGACACAGGAGCTGCAGATGTATCTGCCAGCAGAAAATATCCGGTCAGTGTATGCCCGTTGAGATCAACAGTAAGCTGCTTGTCGCTCAGACTGAATTTGCTGGATGTAGATGAATCCAGGTTAATATCATTAACCAGTCTGATGAATGTGCTTCCAAGAGCAACTGCTTCCTTAAATTCTTCTTTTGTGGATATGTTTTCTGATACCCATTTTGCTGTCAGTGTTATGTCCTCTGTCACCGCACTTGTGAAGTCATATTCAGTCTCCCCGTTATACCAGCCGACAAATCTGTATCCGCTCTTTGAAGGCTTTACAGGTTCTATGGCCCTGTTACCTGACGGCACGACTTCAAGTGCATAGCGGCTGTCACCGTTCATAAATGTAACAGTCTTCTCCCTGATGCATGATTCATTGATACTGCCATAGTAGATTCCGCCGTGGATTTCTCCATAGTTTCCTGCATATCCCCTGAATACTGTAGGAGTGCTGCTTGTGCAGAAAATACCTCCTGCATAACTTGGCAGTGAAACCATACCGGTTACTGTACCGCCGTTCGCATAAAGATGGCTCACGCTGCCGCTTCCCCGTGTCAGCGTTATATCCCCGTTCACTACTCCTCCCCCGGCAGGATTACTGTCTATAAGGGTGAGGATGGACTCAGGAGCTGCAGATGAGTCTGCAATCTTTATGTTCCCCTTGAGAGTATGACCATTAAGGTCAAGAGTAATTTTTCTGTCACTCAGATCAAGTACACTTGAGAGAGTGATATCAGATGCAAGAGAAACAGTTTCCGCTCCTCCGCCAATTGCATTCAGCAGTTCTTCCTTTGTTGAACATCCGTCTGTAGCGACTGCATATCGCATCCCGTCGCTTCCTGTGGTTTCAAGCCAGATTCTGCAGGAGGATAAATCTATATTCCCCGACAGAGCAAGGGATGACCTGATTTCCGATATGCCTACAGTCTGCGTTCCTGTTATCTTCCTGCTGTAGTACCAGTCATCTGTTCCGTCATTACCCTGCACAACGAGCGCCACACTGCCCGAAGCGCTTCCTTTAACTGCCCTGACGGTTCCTGCGGCAGTGTCATATGTAACTCTGCCGATATTCCTGTCCTTCCCGTCAAGCCTTAAAGTCATTGCCTTGTCACTGGCAATTCTGGCATACGAAGCTGTATCAGTTGATGCTGTCTCAGCGGCAGACGCGAAGAGCACGTTGTCAAGATTAAGATTCCCCGCCGGGCGCGCATCCTGCTTTGAATTGATAGGATATATATACAGTTTCTTCTCCGGATAATATCCGACATATACATTGCTGTCATAGCTGGTAGATGGTCTTCTCAACCAGAAATAGCTGTTACAGTTCCATATGTATTCCTCACTCAGTAAGTCTTTCTCGCCGCCTATAATAAATACAGTAGCCGTATGAACAGGATAAGTATCCAGTGGATACAGTTTGTCAGTCACATAGTATCTGAGCCATCTTGCGTCGTAGTAATCGTAAGTATCTACGCTGGTGGCATTCATCATATTCTGCTCAGCTGATGTGAAATAGCTCTGATTCTGTGCAATCTCCTGAAGTGATTTTCGTAAATCGCTCGCCGCGTAGTTATTTGCAGCAACCTCTTTTACAACATATCCGCCATAGTCACATCCCCAGCCGGGATCATATTCAATACCATTAACCACCTCTGCCCTGAACTGAAGCGCCTTTGCTATCGGCCCTGCGGCAAAGATCATGATATTATCACCTGATACTGAATTATCTTTTCCCAGTATAAACCATTCCTGTGCCTCGCCTTCGCTGTTCCTGCCAAAAATCAGCCTTCCGATATTATCAGTATTCTCCGAGGAGAATGCATCCATCAGCTGGTCTTTTGCTGCATAAACCTGCAGGCTGGGAGCTGCTGATACCTCCCCTGCCGCAAATGCCATCTGCGGC
This sequence comes from Bacillota bacterium, assembly GCA_016293805.1. Classification (GTDB taxonomy): domain Bacteria; phylum Bacillota; class Clostridia; order Peptostreptococcales; family Anaerovoracaceae; genus UMGS973. Next base: position 3,795 of record JAEDDI010000037.1, read on the forward strand.
ATGAGCGTAACCACCATGCACAGTGAAAGCAGTATGCTTAATATTTTCTTCTTCATTTTTCTCCTCCCCTTGCTGCATGCTTCCATGTACAGATCATAATATGCCTGCTCAGATCATGCAGTATTACGCCGCATTTACAGGATGTGGCAATAGAGCCCCTCTTTAGTAAATGATTGCTTATCTTACGAACATTATACCTTTTCCCGTCTTTGAAGTAAACATAAATCAATAGAAAACCCGGAATTTTTACAATACGAAAATATGGTTTTTCCAGAAGAAACAGCCCGCGCCGCAAAGACTGACTGTTCTTCCGTTGACAAAACACTGCATGTGGATATAATTGAGGTGTGAGAAATATGAATTTGATGCTGCCACCCCATGCGGGTGGTATTTTTGGAGGCTAAAATGAGTATATATATGTTCTGGCCGATTTTACTGGCCGTATTCGCAGATGTCTTTTATCAGATCAGTGCAAAATCAACGCCGCAGACACTGAATCCGTTTGCGTCACTTACACTTACATATCTTGTTGCGGCAGCAGTTTCACTTGCAGTCTTTTATATCACAGGCGGACACAACCTGCCCGGTGAAATGAAAAATATTAACTGGACAACGATTGTCCTCGGCCTTGCCGTTGTGGGTCTTGAGGCAGGCAGCATATATATGTACAAGCTGGGGTGGAATATTAACACAGGATACATCGTTAAATCCATAATTCTGAGCATTGCCCTGATAGGAGTGGGATATTTCGTTTACAATGAGTCCTTCTCCATGACGAAGGCTGCGGGAATTGCAGCATGCCTTCTGGGACTGTTCCTTCTTAACAGATAGAGACTGTATTTCCTCAAGATACATAAACGGGGCGGCATGAGCCGCCCCGCGGGTTATTTAACTTCTGGAATTTCGACATTCTGATAGTTATTAAGGTCAAGTCTTCTGTTGTCTTTCCCTTCAAGGACTCTCACCAGCCCTCTGCAGATTACAATATGCTTCGCCTGATTTACAGTATTCTTGCCTCCGACAACAATAACAGATGTGACTCCAACCATAGCAGCAATAAGTGTAAGAGGATCCGGATCTCCCGGGATGATATTTGATACTGCTACAACCGCAAGTGAAGCAATCCATAGCATCTTATCTTTTTTGCTCAGACAGCCAAACAGATTATTCATATATTCTCCAGTGGTAATAATGGTATATTCTTTACGATTCTCGCGGCATTCTGTCCCATAATCCTAATCATATCAGGATTATGGCTTTCACAGAAAATGAATGCCTCTTCATTCTTATACTTATTAGTGAATACGGATATTCTGCCGCCCTCGATGCTCAAGGCTATGCCCAGTGATGATTCTGCAGCATATGCAAGTGCACAGCTTTCAGGGTTATTGTCGGGAAAAAGCTCATATGGGATCCCTTCCTCCTCAATTCCGTATCCTGCGTACTCGGCAGCTTTTATGCTTTTATTGTAATATATTCTGATATGCGGTTTACCGTAATTATTAATCATTTTGAACTTCTTCTAAATATGTGTAAAGAAGGCCTGTCGCTACAGCATTTCTCGGTCCTTCAGTTGATCTTATGTTTGCCTTGCCGCTTACAATACCGTAGTATGTCAGAGATTCTGTAACCATGTTTCCAAGTTCAAAGTCAAGGGATGAGCCGCCTACTAGTACAACATGCTCAAACTCTGTGATGTTTCCTGTTACGGATACTCTCTCAAGCGCCCTGATGATGTTGGATATAAGGACCTTGTCCTTTGCATCTCGTCTTACCTGCCTTATCTTTTCCATTGTCTGTTTCGAGCGTATAATTTCCCAGCCTGAAGGCTTTATCACAACAGTTCTTGCAAACATGCTGCTGTCTATAGCCTCATTGAAGAATTCTACGCTTCCGTCCTCATGACGTATATGATAAAGTGATTCAACCTTGGCAAGAGGATATTTCTTTATATCCTCAGCAAGTTCAAAATCGTCAAGGCCAAGTTCTGCATTGATGAGCATGGTCACCATGTTTCCTGCACCTGCAAGATGAATAGGCTTTGTCTCGTTGTTTTTGTAAAGAAGACATGCATCTGTTGAACCAGCACCGATATCGAGCACAAGAAGAGGTTTTTCTGTTCCCGGTGTTGTAAGGGCTCCTCTTACTGCCATACTTCCTTCAACTCCGCCTATTTCAACAGGTATTCCAAGCTCCTCTGACACCTTTGCAGCAAGTCTTCTCATATGAAGCTTCTCTGTCTTTACCATGGCAGCGATGCCGACTGCTTTTTCCATTGCAAATTCCCTGGCAAGATTACCCTGAACTTCCTTCGGAACGATTGTATCAACAGCCATGATATCTTTGATGAATACTGTATTGTACTTCTGCTCTGTAAGCTTTGCCATGTTCTGGCGGACTTTTTCGAGCATTCCTCCAACATTTGTCCCTCTGCTTCCTGTCACATTGTCAATGCCTCCGGCTTTCCTTACTGTGTTCATTATCTCCTTTGAACCGCTGTCAACTTCAGCAGTATAGATTCTCTCGCCGCTGTGGAGAATTATCTGGCCTGCCGGTATTTTTCTTTCTTTTACTTCGCCTGCAGGAGTCTTGATTACAACTGCCGATCTGTTTCCTATGAGAGCTTTGGCAATATGGACAATCTGCTTTGTTTCGGAAGCAGAAAGATTAAAGACTGTTGCAATACCGTAAGGATTTGATAGACTTTCAATACATGCTCCCGGCTGCGCAACCTCAACTGCACTTGTCATGCCGATAGGCACTCTTCCTATCGACTCAACTTCATCTACGATGGGAATTGTCGTATTGATTCTGTTGTTTATGAGCACGCCGTCGTCTTTTTGAAGGATGGCTCCCTGAATACTAATGTTTCTTTCAAGTGCCCTGTTTATTGCAGCTGCAGCGTCTATGAAATCAACTGTTCCGGGAACCACGACAATATAGTCTTCATTCTCATCTGCCTTATCAAGATCCTCTATGAGAATTGTTCTTCCAATGCCAAGGCCTGTTCCTCCCGGCGTATCGGGGTTGTGTCCGATCAGAGTCGACTCTGTAATTATCGTCTCTGTGATTGTTTCCATTGCAAAATCACCGATGACCGGTGTTGCTTCATTTATTCTGATGAGATCGATTGCTTCAATCTCAATCTTCATTTTTTCAGCCGCATTCTTTAATGACTTTACAATGCCAGCAATGTTGTCGTTTGTCCCCTTAAGACCTGTTGTCGGGGAGATACCGCTTACGCATGTCAGAAGTTTTCCGTCTTCTATCTGCCCGAGAGCAGTTTCTGTTGTCGCATTTCCTATGTCTACTCCAGCTACATACTCAATCATTTTTACGCCTCAGCATATCTCTCTTTTCATATACTTCTGCCGCCTCTCTTATGAGCTGTGCATTCATTTTTGCACTATACTCTCTCTCAAGTTCATCTGCTATTTCAAGAAGCTCTTTTTTAGTGGAGATGCCCGGCCTCATAGCGTTATATATCTCAAGAATTCTTTCATCCGGAATCGCAGTCATCTCTGCTGCACGTCTGAAATTCATGGCAACCTGCGGATTTCCGAAAGACTCCTGTATCTGCGCCTGAAGCTCAAGAGTTTCAGGGCTTATTCTGCAGTCATCTGCCGTCAGCATACCGCTTTTAATATTATCAATACTGATATCATCCAAAGACTTTCCTGTAAAAGTCCTGATGTATTCAGGATGCTTTTCAAAAAGAGGATAATCTTTATCTGCATCAAGTTTTACCATTTCTGCCTCCTTAGAATTCAACTTCAAGATCCACCGGTTTTCTTTCTCTGTCCATTGCTTCACCTTCCTTAAAATGCATAAGTGTGGACTTTATAAGGTATTTTGACGGAACCATATAATCATTGAGTATTTCGACAGGTTCCGGGTTTTCGCCCCTGCCGTATTTTGCGGCATTCTTTCCTATTTTTCTGAATATCTCAAGACTGTATAACGGGGACTGCGGAAACAGCTCAAGATTATCAAGAGGAACTCTTCCCTTCTGATGAATAACGGTTGTGCCTCTTGACTGCAAAGCGACAGAAATACCTGAACCGGATAGAGAGGATCCCGCAGCTGCTATAACAGCAAGGTCGGTAGAATCATATACTTTTATAAATCTGCATTTCATTCCCTCTTCTTCAATCCCCGCTGCAATTTCTTTTAATATATCACCAAGGTCAATATCTGTTATGTTCTTCTTTATCAGCGTCCCGAAAGCAGGCGAAAGTGCTGCAATTATTTCTCTGGAATCTGTTCCGGGCCCTGATATTCCCTTTTCCTTTATTACGATACTCATAGCCTTCTCCCTATATATCCTGCGGCCTTAATGCATTTGTTTTTTCTTTTAGTTTTTCCCATCTTTCGCCGCTCAGCCTGTAGCCTGTACCTGGTCCCATATAGTCGTTTCTGTCATTGACAGCACTGTGAACTTTAAAGTTCTCATCAAGAAATGATGCCGTATGAAGATAGTCCCCAGTTACACGCTGCTTCAGAAGATTCATCACATTTTCCGCAATATCCTCAAATCCGCTTTCAAAGAGTATTTTTATTATATCGATTGCTGTAATGCCTCTTTCCATCATATTCTCCGCAGCCTTCATATCCTTCGCCTTGTTCCTTGCAGGCATATCTTTATATGAATATGCATATGCTGCAGCTTCTACTTCCTCATCTGATATTTCAGGAAGTCCAAGGCCTGAAAATACTGCCTGCATGGCCTTTGCCGCCCTGCTTCGCACAGCAAGAGCCTCCTCTTCGGTTATAGGGTGGATTCCTCCGTCAACCCTCATATCCCTCTGGAGGGTATACCAGTCATCATAATCATCACAGTCCTGATTTGAACCTGCAAACACATTATCAAAGTTTGGTATCCCGCCATAACCTGAGGTAACATAGTCAGTGCCCGGCATGAACTGCATCATCAGCTTTGCTCCCCTTCTGAAATCAGAATGGGTAAAGGCCGTGTCGTTTCCCGACGCCACCTCAATATTCAGCATGGATGCCATGAGGTTTTCTGCTGCAATTGCTCTGAATCCGTCAGGAACGGCTGCGACTAAAGGTATCGCATTGATTGATCCGTTCTGTACTCCCTGTACGCCGCATGCTCTGGTCAGAAGAAGACATCTTGCCTCAAGATAAAGCATGCTCTTTCTTTCAGCATTTCCCATCAGCACTTCTGAACCTGTTCCCGATGTGTATCTTATCTTGATTCCCCTTGAAGCATAGGCAGAAGCAAGGAACGCCTTTGAATATGCGGTATCACCGCCATCAATTAACACTGTTTCGGTTCCATAAACAGACAGAGTTTCAGCATATGATGTGAACCCTCTCATACCAAGTGCAAGTTCAGTTGCCTCTTCCATCGAGCACTGATTGAGAACACCTGCCCTTCCTGCCTGCGCTCCGATCATCAGTGCCATTGCATTGAATGGAGCATATCTTGCAAGAGCGCAGGTTGTCTCAAGTTCTGCAAAGCCTCTTGCCGCCTCTTCTGCCGCATCTGCTGCTATGAGGACGGGATTATCGTCAAGATTTGTGGCATGTGCCTGATTTGCGGGAGTCTTCCTAGTCCTCATCTTCATCTGCGCCATCATTATTTCAACCACATTAAGGTGCCTTACTATCTCCACAAGTTTGGCGGGAGTGCATCCGCAGCAGATCCTGACAATCTCCTCCCTCGGCACATTGATATCCACAAGCATTTTTGCAATTTCAAGGGAGTCTATTGCCATCGATGCCTCAGCTGCTGCTGCATCAATACCGTAATCGGCAATATACCTGTCAAGTGAATCAAAATCCTCTCTTCTTATTCCGTCCATCTCCACGATGACTCCGTTTTCCACCTTAACGCCGGGAAGCGGATCATACGGAGAATCCATGGCAACAAGTCCTGCCTCCTCCCATTCATAAGCAAATCCGTCCTGATTTATCGGCATCTTTTCCAGTTTTTCAAATCGCTTCGATCTTTTCATGTTAATCCTCGCTTGCAGCTTCTTTCCAGATATACAAAAGGGTGCAACCTCAGGTTACACCATCCTCACGCGTATTATTCAACTTCAGGCATTTTCATATTCTGATAGTTATTAATGTTAATTATCCTGTTATCCTTTCCCTCAAGAACCCTGACAAGGCCTCTGCAGATTACAATATGCTTCGCCTGATTTACAGTATTCTTGCTTCCGACAACAATAACAGGTGAACTTATCATTTCCATGTTCAGCCTCCTATTTCCCAATATATTTCATTAACACGGTATTCTTCTCAAGAATGTGTCCTCTCATTGCCTTTCTGAGGTCATTGATGTAGAATCCTTCTTTTAATCCTGTAAGACAGTCAAGAGCATAGACTTCAAGTTCATATTCATGACATCTTTCGGGTGCAGGACCTCCGAATCCCACTGTAAGGGTTTCATCTATATCATCATACGGAGCATAGGGAATGCTCCAGCTGTTATGTCCCTGCACGAAGCATTCTCCGCTTTCAGACTGATTCTCGGAAAGCCCCTCCCAGTCAGCAGGAATATCGGCTGCTGTCCAGTGAACCCACGGAACACCCTCATCCTGCGCATTATCATAGTCGATATATATGAGGGCAATGCTTTTTGTTCCTTCAGGCAGGCCTTTCCAGCGTATTTCAAATGACTTTTTGGGGATCCCGCATTTTACTGTATCTTTTTCTTCTGTCAGTATTCCGTAGTTTTTATCTAAGATCCCATCCTTTACTGCAGGTATTATTACTTCCATTTCTTCTCCTTTGCCTTCACTAATTTATCTACTGCCTTTTCAGTGTATAAATTAATGAGGGATAATCCCGGCGCATCTGCGCCGGGAATATTTGTTATTCTGATTTTGATTTTGCCTTTTTGTATTCGCGCATTTCTTTGCTGAGCACAGCACCCATTGCAAGATCCATAAACTCGGTCATCTGCGCAAACTCTTCAGGCCTTGGCACTACAAGCTGAGTCAGAGGCGGTATCAGCATCCATGTGGTTGACCCTATCATGGTTCTGAATTTGAGAGTCCATATCATCTTTTCCGGATCGTATTCCATGCTCGCTGATACCATATCAAGATTGACCATACGGTTTCTGATGAGCTGATGGTTGAGCTTCTTAAGATAGATATCATCTTCCTCTTCGCTGCAGCCGTTTCTTGCCCCGAGCCATTCAACATCGTTGATTGCCATCTTGCCCTTGGTCTTTGACCTGTAAAGACAGTGTTCTGTCTCCATATATTCGCGGTCTGAGACATCAATTTTTGCCGTCACATCCAGGTTATAGCTGAAAGCCCAGAATCTGTTTTCATAAGCTCTGTAATTGAGCTCAAATGATGTCAGATACTTAAATCCGCTGCATACAATTGTCTTGCGCAGAAGTTCATCTTTAACTTCAGTGCATCTGTCGCCAAGGGTTTTTCTGAATCCGTCTACAACTGCATTAAGCTTGATGTCAGCCTTTCTGTTGATTCTGTGAGCATCTATACGTTTCTTTTCGAAATCCGTCTTCATTAAGGATGATAATTTCCCCACTTTAATCCTCCTGTCAGCAGCAATATTGCTTAGTTATTTGCAAGCCATTCCTTAACAGCGTCATCCCATACAGGAATTGGTTCTGTAGTATCGATGATCTTCTGAACCTTAATCTTAAGAGGGATGTATTCGTTAACCGGCTGTTTGTGAGCCTTGTTCCAGATAATAGTGTATAAAGCTGTAACTACCATAAGGATAATTGCAGGAATAAGTACACTGTTTAATGTATAGATTGAATATGCTGCTCCGAGGATACCGATAGGCATTGAAATCTTAGCGATTGGAGCCTTCCAGAATCTAGGGTAGTCAGGATATTTCTTTCTGAGAACAAGTACGTCAATCATTGCGATTGAGTATGTTACAAGCCATGTAATACAAGCAGTGTTGATAAGAGTTGTAATCATTGCATCGCCCTTGAACAGTACCCATATAGTTACTATAAGGATAAGGAATACTGTGAATGCGATACCGTACATAGGTACTCTGTACTTAGGATGAATCTTTCCGAAGCACTTAGGCACCTGGTTTTCTCTTGCAAGTCCATACATCATTCTAGGAAGAGCAGCTACATATGCATTACCTGTTGTAAATGAAGCACATACTGTTACAAGTGAGATAATGATTCCGCCAACTGTTCCAAGAGTAGCTGTAGCAGCAACAACGTGAGGTGTTGATGATGCAGCCATTTCAGCAAGGTCAGCATACTTGTTTGCACCGATTGCGAAGATATTGTCTACAACGAATATACTGATAAGTCCAAGGATAAGTCCGTAAGGGATATTCTTGTAAGGCTTCTTGTTTTCTTCAGCCATAGGACATGCGAATTCGAATCCGATGAACCACCAGATAGCAGGACCTACGTTAGCCATTGCAACGCCAAGATCTGCTTTCGGATTTGTTGTTACAGGAGTAGCAACACCTGTGCTTTCTCCAAGACCGAATGCACCGAGAATAGCAAGGATAATAAAGATCAGCATCATTGCGATTGTGATTACTGATTCAGTCTTGCCGTAAAGCTCTACGCCGAAGATATTAACCAGTACTATTCCTATAAGAAGGGCAAACGTTATAATCCACTGCGGTATGCCTATGATGCTTTCAAAAGCGATACCTCCCATTACAAGCTGTGAACCTCCGTCACAGGCAATAAGTACTACGTAGCATGATAACAGGGAGAATGTTCCCCAGAATGTTCCAAGTGCAGGCTGAGTATATTCTGAAATCATACCGCCGCCCGGAATCATTCCTGCAAGTTCACCGAATGCAAAAGCTGCACACATTACAACGATTAACGCTATAGCTGATGCGAGAGGCGTAGCCTTTCCGCAGGCAGCAATTACGCTTCCTACCGAGAACATCGCAGTTCCCGATACTACAAGTCCTACAGCGGCACCGTATGATGCCGGGAATCCAAGGACTCTCTTTAATTTAGTTTTTTCACCCATTTTCTTTCCTCTTTAAAAATTATATAAATACACCAAAACTTATACCAATCAGCCGAAATATGCCTTGTTAAGAAGTTCAATATAGTCAGCCTTTGTTATATCTCTGCAGTTATCAGGGTTTGAAAGATTTCTTTCTGAAGCATCGGCGATGATTTCAAAATCTTCCGGCTTGATTTCAGGAATATCCCTCATCTTCGGAATCTTTACATCGTCTGAAAGCTGCTGAAGTGCATCTACGCATGCGTAAGCTGCTTCTTCTTCAGTCATATTGCTTGTGTCAACCCCAAGTGCTCTTGCAACGTCTGCATGCTTTTTGATATCAGCCGGCACGTTGAAAGCTGTGATAGTAGGTAATAAGATTGCATTTGCAACGCCGTGAGGTATGTCATATCTTCCGCCGAGCGCCTCTGAAATACAGTGAACTGCACCAACGTCAGAATAACCGAAAGCAACTCCTGCAAGAGTGCTCGCTTCCATCATCTCCTTGCATGCATCAGGGTCGTGGTCGTTAACAGCAGCTCTTAAGTTTTCCTGAATCTTTCTTATAGCTATAAGTGCAACTGCATCTGTGAAAGCGTTTGCAACCTTGCATGTATACGCTTCTACAGCATGTGTCATAGCATCAACTCCGCATGAAGCCATGATGTGTGACGGAAGACCCTGAAGTACTGCCGGGTCTACAAGTGCGATATCTGGACAGATACGCCAGTCAAGGATATTCAGCTTTTCATGTTTTTCAGTATCAGTAATTACTGCATCCCATGTAACTTCACTTCCTGTACCTGCAGTTGTAGGAATTGCTATCATTGGGAGCGGATCAGTCTTAAGGCTGTTTGCCTCTGCTGTATAGTCCTGAACTTTTCCTCCGTTGGTTACAAGTGTTGCGATTGCCTTTGCACAGTCCATAGGACCGCCGCCGCCTACTGCAACAAGACCGTCAATTCCTTCCTTCTTTGCAAACTCCGCTCCGTCAAGCGCGTTGACATCTCTTGGATTTGCTACAAGACCGTTGAAAATTACATATGGCATACCGCCTTCCTTAAGAGCTTCTTCAACAGGTTTTGTAAGACCTGCAGCGATAATGCCCTTGTCAGCCACAAGAAGAACCTTGGTAATTCCAAGTTCTCTTGCAAACTCTGCCACATTTGCAATCATTCCATCTCCGAACTCGACTCTGGTGCGAAGATCAAACGAATACTTAGATAGTGTCATAGTGATTCCTCCTTTACTTTTGTTATGGAACCACTACAGCAATTTCTATGCCAACAAACAAATGCTTAAATTTCAACATTTTAGTACAAATGCCCGTTTGGAATGTACAGAATCTTTACAATTGTTAAAGATTTAACCACTTTCTGTATATTTTATTCACACCAGCTCTTTTTCCTGCTTTCTCCCGACCTGATTGCATGTATGAATTGTTAACAGTTTTCACAGTTTTTTAATCAGCCGCCCTGCTTTTGTGTTTTCAGTAAGTTCTCCGTGATCAACGACAATCTCCCCGTTCACTATTACATAGTCAATTCCAACCGGCGGAAGATCAGGTCTTCCGCGTCCTATAAAATCAGCCCTGTCGTCGATTGTATCAGGGTCAAATATTACAATATCGGCATTCATTCCCTGCTTAATCTCCCCAACATTGTCGATTCCAAATCTCCTTGCAGGAAGTATTGTGATTTTTCTGAGAGCTTCTATAAGCGGAAGCGTTCTGTTTTCTCTTACATATTTTCCAAGAAGCCTCGGATATGTGCCGGCAACTTCAGGTGCCCCTATCCCCGGATAATGAGGCCCGTCTGCCGCGTTTGTAGACACGTAGATATAGTCTTTTTTCAGAGCCATTTCAACAGCTTCAGGGTCGCACACAAATGCAGTGACAAGTGTCTGGGGATAGTCTTTTCTGAGCTCGTCAAACAGTTCCGCAGTACAGTTGCTGCCGCAGTATATTCCCGATGACACGATAAGGTCGTTTACCGAAAAGTTTCCGTATCCCTTCTCAAACCCCTTGTCGAATATGCCTGTTCCAACTGATGCGCAGTAGGCGTCATATACTCCGCTGTCACATGTAATATCAAGGCCCCTATCAAGGGCATCCTCGATTATTTCTATCGCTTTCGGCATAGCGCCGCCAATTCCGACCATATACATAAGCTGGAGAATCTGGATCTTGACTCCTGTCAGTTTGCCCACATCTATTATCTCCCTGAAACAGTCAAGCGCCTCCATTCCGTCTTTTCGCATGTGAACAGTTATCGGTCTGTCAAACTCCTTTGCAACATTTGCTATGGCGAGAAGTTCATCAAAAGAAGTCCCCGGAACAAGTTCAAGCGCAAAATTAATGGAGTATGCACCGTTGCTGAGAAAGTGTCTGGCAAGGTTTGTCATTATCGATATTTCTCCCCTTGTCGCAGGCCTCTTGGAATCGTGTATTCCCACAGCCTGCCTCAGAACAAATGACTGGGATACAGAATATCCCTGATTTACAATGAACCCGTCTGCAAGAGAACGTACTCTTTTGCTGTTTATCATACGCTCCCCTCCCAGGGTTGTTGTGCCTCCCTGCCTGACAAGGCATTCTCCTGAATATGTATTACCGTCTATATGAGAGTGAAAATCTATAAAGCCGGGTGAAACAACTCTGCCTGAGGCATCGATGTTTTTCTTGGCAAATATGGTTGCATCGCCGATGTATTCGATGCTTCCGTTTAATATCCCGATATTTCCCTCATAGAATCTTCCGCTTTCAACATCGGCAATCTTTCCGCCTGTGACTGCGATATCAAATATCTTGTATGCATCCGAAAACATCCGCTCACTCTCCTTCCTTTATGTATTTGTAGATTGTCGCCCTGCTCATCTGCAGCTGTTCGGCCGTCTTCTTTATATTCCCCCTGTTTGCATCAAGTGCTGTTTTTACATAAAGGGTTTCAAGCTCCTTTACCGGAACAGGAGCATCTACAGAGAAAAATGCCCTTGTGTCCGTTTCTGAAGTTGCGACAATTTCAGCAGGAAGAAGATCTTCTGTAAGCGTATTTCCCTCGCACATTATCATCATCCGTTCTATAACGTTGTTGAGCTGCCTTACATTGCCCGGCCAGCTGTACCCTATGAGATGGTCTAGCGTCTGCGGATTAATCGCCTTGACAATGCTGTTGACCTTTGTTCTCTGTCTTTCTATGAAGTTTCCTACGAGTAGCGGAATATCTTCTTTCCTTTCTCTCAGCGGCGGTATTGTAATGTGAATTATATCCAGTCTGTAAAAAAGGTCCTCTCTGAAGTTCTTCTTTCTTATTTCTTCGACAAGGTTAACGTTTGTTGCAGCTATTATCTGCACATTGACAGGTATCGGTTTTGTCCCTCCTACCCGCACGATAGTCTTTTCCTGAAGAGCTCTCAGAAGTTTTGACTGCATCTCAAGAGGAAGGTTTTCTATCTCGTCAAGAAACAGCGTTCCGTTGTTTGCTATTTCAAACTTTCCTTTGGCGCCGCCTCTCTTGGCACCTGTAAAAGCTCCGTCCTCGTATCCGAACATTTCACTTTCAATAAGTTCTCTTGGAATCGCCCCGCAGTCAATCGCAACAAAAGGCCCTCTTGAATGCCTGCCCGCATTATGTATTGACTGGGCAAACATTTCCTTTCCCGTTCCGCTCTCCCCTTCGATTATCACTCTTGTATCAAAATCAGCCACCTTCTGGGCAAGCTTGATTGATTCCTTCAGCACAGGCGAGTCTCCCAGAATATCATCAAATGTAAAGTAGGCCTTATTGAGATTGTTCACCTTGTCGGCAAGCAGCTGTATCTCCTGCTCAGTAACAAATATCCACATAACATTGGGTCTGTCTCCTGTCTCAGCGGGAATATATGCTTTCTTGAGAACGCATGTCATTGGGCCGTTCTTCCCCCGAAGTGAAATCCTCAGATTCTTCATCTCTACTTCAGGAGGCGCAAGGTCGAGCATGGACGGCACTGTTCCGAGAATATCTATTGATTTTCCAATCAGTTCCTCAACAGGAATTCCTATCATGTCTGAAAAACAGTTATTGGAATATGTAATCCTGTTATCTGCGCTTGAATACATAATTCCGTCCTCGACCAGGTTGAGAAGCTGATTCTTCTCTTCGTTCTTCCTTGAGATTCTCTTGTTTCCCTCTGTCAGAAACATCTCATCTTCTATCACCCTTGCAACAAGATTTGTAAATGCAAGCATGAAATCGTTCATGTCTTCACATAGAACGCGAAGACAGACAGAAGCGATAGTATCTCCCTGCCTGTTTATTACCGGAGTGGCATAACATGCATACTTGTGATAGTTCTGACAGTAGTGCTGCGCACCGACAATGCTTACAGGTTTCTTTTCCCTCAGTGCAAGATCAACGCAGTTTGTTCCCATGTCCGCTTCGGACATGGATAAATCCACCGAATACTCCCTAACCTGGTCAGCCTTGTCAAATATAGCGATACAGACTCCCCTCGCATCAGATATGAGCAGCTGAACGCTGTCTGTCTCAAAGGATTTCATCATTTCCTTGATTGTCGCTCTGGCCGGCGCGTAAAATATCGTGTCACCTGCTGTTTCAGGTGAACCGTCAAGTTCGTTTCTCTCAATGTTGATGATCGACTTGATAGGATCAACATTCATTTCCTTGCATCTTACCCAGGAATCGACAATATATGCGGGAAAAAGCCCGTCGGGTTTCACATTGTCGCGTATGAAGTTAATCCACGCGTATTCGTATCCTAAAAGCTCCGTATTCTCAATGTTGTAAAACGGGTTATACACCATAACTCCTCCTTTCCAGGAACCACACTAAACATGTTTTAATATTATCTGCTGTTCGTTCAAATTAAAAGTCGACTGAAAAGCAGGCATATAAAGTGTGTATATATTTTGTACAATTTTCCCGTTTTTGCCGCTTCTGCTCAGGAAATGGCATGCAAATTGCATGATAATATGTATAGGGAACGCTGTATTGACAAGTCCAGACAGCATGATTAGTAAAAATATTGAAACATCCACGCTTAAGAACAGCACATATACGTAAGCACACACTTTCACTTATTATTTACTTTGTCTGTTTTCAATACAGAATTGTGCATACAAAGGCGGACTTCAGGGAAATGTGTTCAGCTAATGTACACTATTTTATAAAATGTATATATATTAGACATTTTCGTTTAATTTCAGCAGTTTGATCTCCCAAATCACCAACTTGCTCTTTTGGGCGCGATTTATGAATTAGTTTGCTCATTGTTAGTTTCCTGCTGGAATATATGCATTTTCAGTCTGAAGAATGTCCATAAGGCGCAAAAGCCGGAGCCTGTTCTCCGGCAGATTCCGATAATGTTTATCCTGCAGACATTATATTTTTTCAGCCACTTGCAGGAATTAATATATATTAAAAAAATATAATAAAGGAGAAAGATACTATGACAATTCAGGAACAGTTACAGAAAGCCCGCGTGGCATTCGAGAAAATCCAGGACTATACTCAGGAACAGGTAGACAAGCTCTGCTACGAAGCAGCTAAGGCTATCTACAAGGAAGCAGTTCCTCTAGCAGAAATGGCAGTTGCAGAAACAA
>JAEDDI010000038.1 GCA_016293805.1 Bacillota bacterium
AAACACAAGTCCGTTTTTAATGCTCAGTCTGTTCATTTAATATACCCTCCTGCCCCTGTAAATATTTTCCACATTCTACCATGAAGGCATGTCATATACAACAGATATCACGAAAATGGACAGTATTCTGTAAATTGCGACAGCTTCATACACGTATTATCTGCCGGTGTATTACTGCCATTATCTCCGGCATCTTCAAATATCATCCACCTTCAGCAGGTATATGCGGTATTTCCCTGTTTCCATGATTCGTTAATCCATGACTGACCGGCTTAACTGAAAAAGAGCCGCATATGCAGCTCTTCTTTCTTTCATTAATAAGGTTTAGTAACTTCACCGTAAGCATCAGGTCTTCTGTCCTTGAAAAAAGTATAGTAAAGTTCTCTCTGTCTTAAAGTCTCATCCAGGTCGATTTCAGCTGAAATGATGCCTTCTTCTCTCTTGTCAAGAGCAGCGATTTCATTTCCTCTGGGATCTATAATCTTGCTCCTTCCGAAGAAACTCAGCACGCCGCCGTCATCTCCGATTCTGTTTGCAGCAACAAGATGGAGAGTGTTGTCAAACGCTCTTGCGCGAGTTATAAGGTCCCAGTCAGCCTCATGCTTATTGATGCCGTCACTGATATCCCATTCTTCTTCATACGGATCTTCCCAGTTTGTACTTACAACTATAAGGTCGGCACCGTTAACCGCAAGACATCTTGCGACTTCAGGGAATGCTGTATCCCAGCAGATCATGATACCGATTCTGCCGATCTCAGTATCAAATACCGGGCAGCCTGCTCCTGCTCTGCACCATCTCTTCTCATCAGCAAAAGGATGAACCTTTCTGTATGTGCCAAGAGCCTGTCCCTTGCTGTCGATAAGAACAGCTGCATTGTATAATACATCTGTATGCACTGAATCTCTTTCAGGAAGTCCGTAAACGATATGTACTCCGTATTCCTTTGCAAGAGCACTCATTTTATCAAGGCTCGGGCCGGATGGAAGTGTCTCTGCAAGTTCCTGGAACATTTCAGGAGTTCCTTCGTAGCCTGAAGTGATGAGCTCAGGGAATACGATAAGCTTTGTATCAGGGTTTTCCTTCATTGTATTTCTTACGTTTTCTTCCATCTTGCTGATGTTGTATTCAAGCTCCCCTATCCTGGGTTCCATCTGAACACATGCTACTCTTATTTTCATATCTCTGTATTTCCTCCCCTATTTTTTCTTTCCGATCATTGATGCCAGTTCCTTGATTGCAGGTCCTGCGATAAGGATGAATCCAAGGCAGAACCAGCCGTAAGCGATTGCGTAGAATATAGTTAATCCTGTCTGACTTAACATTTCCTTGTCCTCCTTTATTTTACAACGTGATCAGGTTCATACTTGGCCAGCTTGTCAAAGTCAAACTGTCCCTTGCTTATAGCTGAACCGATTAATACGATAACGATAGGCACTGTTAATGCCAGGATATTTCCTACAAACCAGTTGATATCATCATTTGGAATCAGGAAGAATGCTGCAAGTCCTGCACCAAGTCCGCAGAATATGGATGTGATTGCAACAGGAGCAGTAGTCTTCTTGAAGTAAACACCTGCGATAAGTGAGCTTGTCGGCGCTGCAAACAGGATTCCGCTGAAGATATCAAGCATAAGAAGTGACTTGCCCTTGAGAAGAAGAGCAATAACTATAACAAGTATGCCTGCCGCAAATGTAATCTTGCGTCCGAAGCTCATCTGCTGTTTTTCTGTAGCTGTCTTGTTTACATACTTTTTGTAGAAGTCTGCTGTGAATAAAGCCTGAAGTCCTGAAAGGCATCCGCCGCCTGTTGTCATTCCTGCCATGAATACCATAAGAACGAACATTACAGCACCAAGTCCGCCGCCGTAGATCAGCTTCATGATGTATGGAGCGGCTTCTGATGTAAGTCCGATGTCTGTTCCAAGTGAAAGTGTAGCACCGCCGAAGATTCCTCCGCAGATCATTGGGATTGGAACCCATGCCACTACAGTACCGATGATATATGCTTTAAGCAGTGACTTTGAGCTTGCTGTAGCGATTGCCTTTGAATAGTAGCCCTGGTCTAAAAGAACCTGTCCCATGGCAACTACTACTGCTGTAAGTCCGTATCTGAAGCCAGCAGCTGAGCCAAGTGAAAGTGCGCCTTCATTGTGATATGGATTGTCCGGATTTGTAACTACATCCACAAGTCCGTTGTAGATATTTTCCATACCCAGTGTCTTGAGAAGAACAGGCACAGTAACGAGCAGGATTACAGAAATGATAAAGAACTGAATTACGTCGTTGAAGATTGATCCTCTAAGACCTGCCTTTGCGATATATACTGTAACGATCAGGATTGGAACAGCTGCTCCGATTTCGTATGGAATTCCGAACATTGAATTGAATACGATACCGATACCTACGCTCTGTTCAACAAGAACGTAAAGGATTACTGCAACACCAAAGAAGAAGAATATCTTTGATGCAGTTCTTCCGTAACGCTGCTCTACAAATTCTGTGAAAGTAGTTGCCTTCGGCATTTTCTTTCTCAG
Organism: Bacillota bacterium; assembly: GCA_016293805.1. Taxonomy (GTDB): domain Bacteria; phylum Bacillota; class Clostridia; order Peptostreptococcales; family Anaerovoracaceae; genus UMGS973. The sequence continues at coordinate 2,537 of JAEDDI010000038.1, forward strand.
ATGAAGAACAAGCGGAATCAGTACGAAGAACGGTACTGCATTACCCCATGCATAGTTGAGACCTCCTGAAATACCGAATGTCATGCCTGCTTCTGCAGATCCCATAAGTGTGGTTGTCCATACCCATGAAACCATTACGCTGGCTGCGATTAATGCTGATGGAATTCCTCGCCCTGCTGCTACGAAGTCGTCTACGCCTTCTGCAGGGAATCTCTTTGATACGATGAATGAGATTCCGATAAATATGACTGCGAAGATTCCAAGAATAAGATAACCGTAATAATCACCCATTTTTGTTTTCCTCCTTGTAACACATTTTTAGTTAGTAATGATAGCATAACGGTAAACGTCTGATTTACATATCGCAAACATCGTGCCAAACAAAAACACCTCAAATCATGGGGCTTTTCAGCACTGATATTTCGCAATTTGTAAGGTTATCCGTACACTTTTGCAAGAAGTACACAAAAGGAACGTTGAAATTTCAACATTCCTTGAAACAGTCGTGTATATGTAAGGTTTTCCTTGCAGCTGTAAGGTTATCCTTACAATTATCTTATCCCCAGCTTGTTCAGTTTCTCGTAAAACGACGTCCTTGAGATTTTCAGCATCTTAGCCGCAAGGCTCCTGTTGCCTCCCGCCATTTCAAGCACCTTCCTTATAGCTGCTTCCTCTGCTCTGTTTCTTACTTCCTCAAGAGGAGCCTCAGATTCAAGGAAAAGATCGAGGTTTGCCGGACGAAGCTTCGCACCGAACACTCCCAGATCATCAAACTGAAGAACATCTCCCCTGCAGTTTATCATGCCTCTTTCGAGTACATTAAACAGTTCTCTGACATTGCCGGGCCAGTCGTAACTGAAGAACGCCTTCATCACATCATCCGACACGCCTTTAATATCCTTGAACAGCACTCTGCAAAGTCTCTTCATCTGAAGGTCTATGAGCATAGGAATATCCTCTCTGCGCTCTGCAAGAGGCGGCACGTGAATCTCTACGACATTGAGCCTGTAGTATAGGTCTTCTCTGAAAAGCCCCTCTTCTGCCATTTTAAGGAGATCCTTGTTTGTAGCAGCTATTACCCGGATGTCTATGTCCCTTGTCTTTCCGCCAACGGGCGTTATCTCCTTTTCCTGCAGCGCGCGAAGGAGCTTGGGCTGAACATGGTATGGAAGCTGATCCACCTCATCAAGAAACAGTGTGCCTCCGTCGGCTTCTTCGAAGTATCCCTTCTTGCCGCCGCGCTTCGCTCCTGTGAACGACCCTTCCTCGTATCCGAACAGTTCCGATTCAAAGAGCGAATCGGGTATTGCTGCGCAGTTTACAGACACTATGGATTTGTCTGCCCTGAGTGACAGGTTATGTATCGAATGCGCTACAAGCTCCTTGCCCGAACCTGTCTTTCCTGTGATGAGGACCGTCGCGTTGTTTTCTGAGATATTTGCAATCTCTGTCCTGAGCTTCCGCATCGCTTTGCTGTCCCCGATTATATTATTAATCGTATACTTGATGCTTCTGTTCTTTTTGCTTGAGTCGTACATGGACTCAAATGTATTCTCGAAGTTCAGGATGCCCACATCTGTGTATTCATCCACCTTTTCGAGGAAGGCTTTCAAGTCGCTTCTGCTTTCTATTATGGTGTATTCAATGGCTCCGGTTATCTTTCCTTCAGATATAACAGGTTCTATCCTCGTGATGTTAAGGCTTCCGTGATGTGAATAGAATTCTGCCTGAATCACTCTGCCTGTTTCCAGGACTTCCTTTATCCTGGACACCGGATACACATCCGTTATATCCATTCCGCATGCATCGGAAACAGGTGTATCTATATCAGGAGAAAGATACCTTATGCGTCCTTTCTCATCGGTTATTATGAGTCTCACAAAGGTGTCAAATATGCTTCTGCAGTCTTCGGTCGACAGGTCGAAATTATGGTATTCCATCCTCTGCCCGGAATCATCAGAATCAAGATATAGTGATTCAAAACCGTCATGCCCGCCTTCCACATATTTTCCTGCCATATCAACAAACTTTCTGAGTTTGTTTCCGTCCGTGAAAAGGTCGTAATCTATCGCCCCGACAAGCTCACCGTCCCTGTATACGGGTTCTATTCGGGCGACATTTGTCACGTTCGACGAGAAGTAGAATGCTGTCTTCATCGGTCTTCCCGTCTCAAGGGCGTTTGTCACCTTCGATACGTAGTGCACATCGGATATATGTCTTCCTATTACGTCATCCGGCACAGGCTTCTTGTTGTATGCCTCTATCATGAAGTACATATCCGGCGACAGATACCTTATATACCCCTTGCTATCGATTACAACAAGGTTGTCAAATGTATCCAGTACCTGCCTGCACTCCATTAGTGTCATGCTGAAATTGCTGTTTTCCATGGACACCTCCATCTGAGAATTATCTACCCGTCATTATATACCAAAAACAGGATTTGTACATATGTACATAAAACCTGTATTCGCATATTTTGCATTTATCTCGGTAAACAGTATCTGCATGGCTGCAGGCTTCATATATATAATTATTCACTCCGGCAAAGTGGTCGCCGGAGTGAATACTAATAATATATGCTATATGTAAGGAGTTATTATGTCCGTTATTTATACATGTCGATGAGCTTTTCAAGATGCTCGTATCTTTCCTTTGCAGCCTTTTCTGACTTGGCAAACAGTTCTTCCGCTCTTTCCGGGAACGGCTTGATAAGTCTTGTGTAACGAGCTTCGTTTCTAAGGAAGTCCTGATATGTTCCATCTCCTGCCTTCGAAGTAAGAGTGAACGGATTTTCACCCTTTTCCTTCTTTGAAGGATCGAATGAGAACAGATTCCAGTATCCCGAGTTAACAGCGAACTTCATTTCTTCCTGGCAGTGGTTCATTCCGCCCTTTGCGATTCCGTGAAGTTCACATGGAGCATAGCAGATGATGAGCGACGGTCCATCATAACGCTCTGCTTCTGCGATACACTTGATTGCCTGATTCATGTTTGCACCAAGAGCAATCTGAGCAACGTATACGTATCCGTAGCTCATAGCGATTTCTGAAAGTGACTTTTTCTTTACTTCCTTTCCTGCTGCTGCAAACTGGCAAACTTCTCCGATGTTAGATGCCTTTGAAGCCTGTCCGCCTGTATTTGAGTACATCTCTGTATCGAATACCATTACATTTACGTTCTCGCCTGATGCAAGTACATGGTCAAGTCCGCCGTAACCGATATCGTATGCCCATCCGTCACCGCCGAAGATCCATACTGACTTCTTTGCAAGATACTGTTTCATTGAAAGAACTTCTGCTGCAAGATCGTTTCCTTCGATCTTTTCGATTTCAGCTATAAGCGCCTTTGCTGCAGGAGCATTCTTCTTTGTATCTTCCTTTGTTGCCATGAATTCGTCAAAAGCAGCCTTAAGTTCAGGAGTTCCGTCTTCTGCCAGCTTTGCTGCCTTTTCGATGGTATGATCTCTTAATACCTTCTGGCCAAGTTCCATTCCATAGCCGTGTTCAGCATTGTCTTCAAACAATGAGTTTGACCATGCAGGACCCTGCTTTGAATCCTTGTTTACTGTGTATGGACAAGTAGCTGCAGGATTTCCCCATATTGATGAACAACCTGTAGCGTTTGAGATATACATGTTTTCTCCAAACAGCTGTGTAACAAGTCTTGCATATGATGTTTCAGCACATCCTGCACATGATCCCGAGAACTCAAGAAGCGGCTGGTTGAACTGTGAACCCTTGACTGATACATCGTTGAATCCTGCATCCTTTTTTGATACATTTGCAACAAGGTAATCAAATACCTTCTGTTCTTCAGCCTGCGATTCCTGAGGAACCATTTCAATTGCCTTTGTAGGACATACAGTGATACATTCTCCGCATCCCATGCAGTCAAGAGGCGATACAGTCATAGTATATTTAAATTCACGAGCCTTAGGCTTCATCTCTGCAACCTTGATATTTGAAGGTGCAGCTTTCACTTCATCTTCTGTTAATAAGAACGGTCTGATAGTGGCATGTGAACATACGAATGCACACTGGTTGCACTGGATACACTTCTCAGCATCCCATGCAGGTACTGTTACAGCAGTTCCTCTCTTTTCGTAAGCTGATGCTCCGAGTTCAAACTGTCCGTCAACGTGGTCTGAGAAAGCTGACACAGGAAGGCTGTATCCGTCCATCTTTCCAACAGGATCAAGGATGTTTGTAACCATCTTGACTGTCTTAGGAAGACCCTGCTTTTCAGGAGCAGGTGCATCTGCCTGAGGATTCTTCCATGACTGCGGTATTTCAACTTTGTGAAGTGCATCAAGACCTGCGTCTATTGCCTTGTAGTTCATTTCTACAACAGCTTCACCCTTCTTTGAGTATGACTTCTTGGCAGCTTCCTTCATATATCCAACCGCTTCATCAATAGGCATTACCTTTGCCAGCTTGAAGAATGCTGACTGAAGAATTGTATTTGTTCTCTTGCCCATTCCGATTTCGATAGCCTTGTCAACAGCGTTGATTGTGTAAAGCTGAATATCGTTTTCTGCAATGTATTTCTTTGCCTCTGCCGGCATATGTCTATCAAGTTCCTCGTCGCTCCACTGACAGTTGATCATAAATACTCCGCCCGGCTTAACATCCTGAACCATCTTGTATCCCTTGATTACATATGACTGGTTGTGACATGCAACGAAGTCAGCCTGGTTGATGTAATACGGACTTCTGATCGGATTGTCCCCGAAACGAAGATGTGAAATAGTGATTCCGCCTGTCTTCTTTGAGTCATACTGGAAGTATGCCTGGATATACTTGTCTGTATGGTCTCCAATAATCTTTGTTGAATTTTTGTTTGCTCCTACTGTACCGTCTCCGCCGATACCCCAGAACTTGCATTCTACTGTTCCCTTTGCCGAAGTGATAGGAGCAGGTTTGATTTCCGGTAATGAAAGGTTTGTGACATCGTCAACAATACCGATTGTGAATCTCTTCTTAGGCTCGTCTGCTTCAAGTTCTTTATATACTGCAAATACACTTGAAGGAGGTGTATCCTTTGAGCCAAGTCCGTAACGGCCGCCGATTAATGTGATGTCGTCAAGACCTGCTTCACGAAGAGTTGCTGCAACGTCAAGATAAAGAGGTTCTCCAAGTGAACCAGGTTCCTTTGTTCTGTCGAGTACAGCAATCTTCTTTGCTGTCTCAGGAATAACCTTAAGGATAGCATCTGACTTCCATGGTCTGTAAAGTCTGACCTTAATTAAACCTACCTTCTCACCCTTAGCTGTAAGGTAATCGATTACTTCTTCGATTACGTCGTTGATTGAACCCATAGCAATGATAATTCTCTCTGCATCAGGTGCACCGTAGTAGTTGAACAGGCCGTAGTCGGTTCCGAGTTTCTCGTTTACCATTGCCATATACTTCTCAACCACTTCCGGAAGCGCATCGTATGTGCTGTTGCATGATTCTCTGTGCTGGAAGAAGATGTCGTCATTTTCATGCGATCCTCTTGCTGAAGGGTTTTCAGGGTTAAGTGCGTGTGCACGGAACTCTGCAACCTTATCCATAGGACACATTTCCTTCAGGTCCTCATAATCCCACTGTTCAATTTTCTGGATTTCGTGTGAAGTACGGAATCCGTCGAAGAAGTTAAGGAAAGGAACCTTGCCCTCGATTGCCGAAAGATGTGCTACAGGGCTTAAGTCCATAACTTCCTGAGTATTAGTTTCGCAAAGCATTGCAAATCCTGTCTGACGGCACGCATAAACATCACTGTGATCCCCGAAGATATTAAGTGCATGTGTTGATACTGTACGTGCTGATACATCAAATACACAAGGAAGCTGTTCTGCAGCTATCTTGTACATATTAGGAATCATAAGAAGAAGTCCCTGTGATGCTGTAAATGTAGTAGTAAGAGCTCCTGCTGCAAGTGAGCCGTGAACTGCACCTGCTGCTCCTCCTTCAGACTGTAATTCTGAAACCACTACCTGATTTCCGAAAATGTTTTTCTGTCCCGATGCAGACCACTGATCCACATAGTCAGCCATAGGACTTGATGGTGTAATAGGATAGATAGCAGCAACTTCACTGAATGCATATGCAACATGAGCGGCTGCTGTGTTACCATCCATTGTCTTGTGTTTACGTTTTACTGTCATTGCTTTCATATTCTCCTGCTTATATTCTGCTCTGTATTTTGTATACATATATGGAGCTAAATTCAATGGAGCAGCCATTGAATCTGATTAAGAATTATTGCATTGTAAAGACTACAAATATCAACAGCATTGTCGATACTTGTAGTTTTTACAATTATGTAAGCCTGTACTGTTAGGATTACTGCTGTATTTTCCGGCAGTAATTATTTAAGCAGCAGCACACCTCAATATATGAGATGTGCTGCCGGTATTATGCCGGAAAACTTTGCAATGCCTGATTTCATATACGGAAATATCATTTCCGCAAGAGATGCCTTCCGGCATAGGACTGCAGATATGTATTAGTGAATTGTCTTCTGTTCCTTAACGATATCCCAAAGGATAGCATCAACCTTGTTGTGAAGAACATCATGCTGTAAACGGTAAAGGTTTTCAAGAGTGATCTTAAGTTCATCGTGAACAAATCCTTCTACGTTTGTAGCTCTGATTCCCTGTTCTGCCATCATCATTGCTTCAAGAGCTCCGAATAATGCCACGAACATTCTGAATGCACATGAAGGCTTGGCTCCATCGCATACAACACCTGCCATCTGAACCTGAGTTGTACATAACATGTCATTGATCTGTTCAGGAGTAAGGCCGTGAAGGAATGCTACGCCTGCTGCCGATGCCGGTGCTGAAGTTGTAGCACATGAGCAAGTTGGAGGCATGTAAACGTATTCTTTTGATGCATACTTCATGTAAGTGTTCATAAGAAGCGCGAATGCTACAGCACGATATCCGTCTTCCTCGCTCATTTTACGGTACTGAGCCGATGCCCAAGGTCCCATAACTACCATTGCACCCTGGTTTCCTGATGCTGTACTTACCATTGTCGGATAGTCACTTCCACCCATTCTTGCGTCAGCGCCTGCTGTTGCCCATGCAAGAATATGAGTGATTTCGTCACCTGCGACAAATCCGTTTTCAACATTCTGAAGGAGTATTCTTGCAGTCTGAATTCCTCTAGGGTTTTCGATACCGTCAGTAGCGATGATAGTGTTCATTGCTACTGCTTCCTTAGCCTTTCCGAATTCGCTGATGTCAGCTGTCTTGCACCAGTTGTAGATATTTTCGATTGTAAATTCATCCCAGTCGATATCATTTCCAGGAATAAGCATTTCGCCGTCCGGACGACGATTGTCAACGATAACTTCACCGTCAGCTTCAAGATAAGTCCAAGTGTGGTGTTCATCTTCAAAGATTACTGTTGCAGTGTGTTCATCTGTAGTTAATGTGAGTTTGAAGTAAACCTGCTTGCCGGTACTGTTGTCCATTTCAAGAGTGAATTCTGCATTCTTGATAAGTTCTTCAGCTGCTAATACGTCTTCAGGTTTGATGTTGTGAAGTACTTCCTTGCATGCTTCAGCATCACCGTTGATTATACCTACTGCTGATGATAAGAAGGCACCGTTCTTTCCGCCTGTCTTAGGAATACCTACAGCCTGAACGCCTGTTACCATAAGTCCGCAGCCAACCATATCTACTCTCTTAACTGTGCCGGGTGCATATTTGCGCGCGATTGCTCCGCCAAGAGCGAACATCATAGGTTCTGTGCAGCCAAGTGCCGGTGATGCTTCCTTGTCAAGAAGTTCTCTGAAAATAGTCTTACTCATAGTTATTTTCCTTTCTTAAAAAATATGTTTTAAAATAACGGCCATACGAGCCATATTACCTCTTAGAATTTGCCTGTTTTTACAAAGCTGCTGATTTCCTCAAGAGTATGTCCCTTAAGTCCAAGCACCTCTGCCGATCTTCCGTTTTCAAACCAGTCAGTATCGTGTACAGCACCTATGATTGTGATAACCGCATCCATGATCGGAGTGTCGATTCCGACAATGTCGCCAAGTGATGCCCAGCATACAAGATCGATTGGAATATCTTCTGTAAGATATCGATAGTTGATGTCATTTGGCCCTGCAATTGATGTAAGAGGATGACATCCGTGCCCCATTGCGTAAAGCGGTTCCCAGGAGTCGATCCTGTCTACCCCTGCAAAGTCTTCAAGAGCATGAATCTTGTAGCCGAACGCTTCACCTATCGCAAGTCTTTCCTTGTTAAGAAGCACGTCGATCTTAAGTCCTGAAGGCTGGAATCCGTGTTCATAAAGGAAGAATGTGAAATCAGGCTTTTCGATGTTGCTTAAGTTCACAAGACATGGACCCGGATGAACTGTAGGATTTATAAGGCTGAGTCCGCATTCAAGTACGTCTTCATATACGCCCGGGAATTCATAGATATCCTCACAAATCATATCAAAGTACTTATCCTTTGCCGATGCGGGGAAGAATGCTACCGGAGCAAGATGACGTTCGAACATGCGAACCTGACCCGGTTCCGATCTGCGTGAACTAAATGGAGGGATGGTTGATTCTACGAATACCGGACAGTTTTCGTCGTCTCCCCAGACCTTCTTGTAGATAAGAGCTGCCATACATGCATTGAATGTGAACAGAAGCTGATTCTTATCAGTGTGCCCTTTAAGGATCTTTGCATATTCTTCATGTCTGTTTCCCGGTGCGCAAAGGAATATGTAGTCTGCTCCGCTGACAGCTTCATCGATATCTGATGTGACAGAATCAAGGGTAACCTTTGCTTCAAATGCACCGACACATTCGATTTCATGTGTCTGCACAATTGTTCTGATCTTGGAGATGAGATAATCGGGTGCAAACAGTTTAACCTCATGACCCTTGGCCTTCATGTCAACTGCTATTGTCTGAGCGATGTTCCCAGTACCAAGAACTGCAATTTTCTTCATGAAAATTCTCCTTTCTCTAAATTAACTATCTGCAGCTGTCGTACCTGGGCGACAGACGAAAGCAGCAGATAATCTGCAAGCAATCTATTATAGTGGATTAATTGCTTGTCTATTCTCCTATGTATGACAATCGTATCACTAGCGCCTTCCCTTGTCAATGAAATTATCTAATATATTTGAAAAATCCACTAAACTTTCTCGTTTAGTGGATTTTATGTCACATATGCTATTGCTGATTAAGTTAAATCAGGAAGAAGCTTACTATGGCATCCTCTGACCCCTGATTAATGTATCCGTGCTTCTCTTTACAGTCGAAGTCTATTCCGCAGCCCTCAGAAAGATGAAATGTCTTCTCTCCTATGGTAACGTCAAGTTCTCCCTTATATACAATACAGTATTCCTTGCTGCTCTGCCTGTGGACGAACATGTCAGGCTTGTAGTGATATCCCGGCTTGAATACACTATAGAAGACCTGTATTCCGTTCATCGGCGTAAACGGGAACATATTGTACAAATAGAATAAGCCTTCATCTTCAACAAGAGGTTTAAGCTCATTTATATTCTTAACAATATACTGTGGCTCCGGCTCACCGGCCAGATCGTTTAATGTTATCTGCAGACCGTTCGCAATCTTCCATACCGTTGTAATAGATGGAACTGATTCCCCTCTTTCTATCTTGCTCAACATTGCCTTGCTTATACCGGTCAACTCAGAAACATCATTAAGATTGAGGTTTCTGCTATCTCTGATTGCCTTAAGGCGTTCACCTATTGATGAGAAATCGTTCATAAAGTATCTCCTTTAAAATAATTCTTGACATCATTATACACCATCTTATATAATGGACGCAACCTTAATATTGTCTTTTATAGTGGATTCATTCGAAAGGTGTACAAGGGGCAATGTACATTCAAAATGGTCTATATTCCTTAACTTACGTAAACATTCCATAGACAATAAGGAGAAATATATACCATGGAAAACACAAACACAAACAACAAGATGAGCTTCGGTCTTCTTATTGCTTATGCAGGATCCCTTCTTGCATACCTGATTGGGTCAGGAACAGCAAGCGGACAGGAATCAGTCCAGTATTTTTCAAGCTGGGGTTCTGTACCAAGCACAATCACTGTTGCTGTTGTAAATGCAATAGTAATGTTCTGTACATTCAAAGCCTACACTTATGCAGGACGCCACGGAGCAACAGATCTTGTTAGCGTATGCGAATTCTACTGCGGCAAGGTTGTCGGAAAGATATTCACGGCCTTTGCGTGGATTTTTAACGCATGCTGCTTCTTCTTTATGATTTCCGGTTTCGGAAATACTATCAATCAGCAGTGGGGATTGCCAATCTGGGTCGGATGTGCTGTCGCTGTAGTTCTTGCAGTAGGAACTGCCACAATGGGCCTTGGCGGAATCGTAAACATCATCGGAAAGATCGGTCCGGTTGTGGTTGCATTCCTTCTTTTCCTTGGAATCATTGCAGCATTCAAGTTCTTTCCACAGATTCCTGAAGGCGTAGAATTTATCCGGTCAGGTAAAGTAGAAGTAATGCAGGCAGGTGCATCTCCTGTTCTTGCCGGATTGTCGTTCGGCGGCTGCTCAATCCTTCTTGTATCAGCATACATGTCAGCAATCGGCAAAGAACTGAGTATTTACCCGAAAAAATACACAACTGTCATATGCCTTATCGGCGCTCTTGCAATATCAGTAACAGTATGTATCCTCGGCCTTTGCCATGTTGGCAATATTGAAGCATCATCAACTGCCGCAATCCCTAACCTTCTTATCGCAAACAGTGTATTCGGAGCAGCATCAGGAGTATTTGGCGTAGTATTCGCAATTATAATCTTATGCTCAATCTACAGTACATTCTGTCCAATGCTATGGACATGTGTATCAACATTCATCAAGGATGAGAAGTCATTCCAATACAAGCTTGCCTGCATACTTGCAGGAGCCGGCGTATTTGCAGTTGATATGTTCATACCATATGCAAAGCTTGTAAACATCATCATGACATACTGCGGCTATACAGGCGGTATCGTTTTCGCAGTACTTACAGTACGCTGGATCATGTTTTTAATGAAAGAAAGAAACAATACTGCAGATTAGGCTGTAAGCTAAGAGAAAAGATCTCACATGAAGTGGGGTCTTTTTTCACGTACAGACCTTGAAAAGGTATATATATAGCGCCCGCCGGTCCGGCGGACGCCTGTTAATTCAAGCTTACTGAATTATGAAAGATATGGTTTCAGGTTCTCTGCTATTTCAGCCTCGATATCTGTTCTCAGTTTCTCTGTAAGGCCTGCATTTGTGTAGAATTTATCAAATGCATTGTCTTCGTCATTGAATACGCTGAATCTTATGCGGTTTCCTTCAGCAAGAATCAGAATTTCCATGCCTGCATAAAGTGACCAGTCATGTTTTTCCACTGCCTGTTTCTGGGCTGCAATTGTTTCATCAAGAAATCTTTCGTATTTTTCTATGACACCGTCTCTGTCCGATGCTTCATCGGCATCTGTGTCAGGACTCAGCTGACTGTAGTATTTATCAAGAGCGTCGTCTGTAAGTGTATAGGGAAGATCTGAAAGAAGATCTCTGTTGAGTTCAAACAGTTTCTTTGATGATGGTATGTACTCGTAGAAGACGTATTCTGCTTTCACCGTTTTGCATATTTCGATTAACTCGTATATATCATCTGTCTCCAGTACAATATCAATCGGATTCAGTTCAATATCTGCGCTGATTGCCCTGATTCCGTTTGAAGCAAGCAGTTCCTTTAGCTGGTTTTCATTTAACATGGACTTTCCTTTCTTACTGCGTCCCTCGGGAACGCTTCTGTGGATTTAGTTCTTGTATACATATCAGGTATATACCAGTTATATGTATAATTTATTAACTATAGTATAACAGTAAACCTGTTGGAAATTTTCCAAAAATCACGTTTTGGGGAAAAAATTCAATGTTTTGTCTGCATTACTGTGTTTTTCCCGTTCCCGCAGATGGTTTATGCCACTCTTTGATAACATAGTTGCTTATTTCACTGCTGTAAGTTCCCGTTCTTTGCGAAGTTGCCGGATACGTTTTCCGCATTCTTTTAGATCATGTCTCATGTATGTTTTCCTTCACAATTCAATTACTTAATTATATATTTCGTGCCTCTGCCTTCAATTGCTATCACACCTTTTTCGCCCATATCCTTTTGACCGAAAGTACAACATAGAAAAATCCGACCTGGTAATATAATTTACCAGATCGGATTCCCTTACAACTTATTTACTATGACTTTTTGCTTTGTGATTGGCAAGCGTTGTGCCAGCCTTACTTTTTGCAGCTTTACTAGAAGTTTTACTAGCAAGAGTTTTAGCTGCACCGCCAACTTTACCACCATGGTGAACCGCCATATTTAGTACCTCCTTTCGCAAGTTTACCTTGCCAGAAAGACCAATCCTTTGGTATCATAAAAGTGCTAAATTTACGTCAAGGATGATCTTTGACAAGGGATTGCTGGAGTATTTACTCCAGCTTTTTCTATGTGAAGACTTAGTCTTAACATGCATTAAAATGATCGAATGTTCTTTGCCACCGAAAATGGAATAACATCAAAATCATTGGTTTCCAAATAAGCTACCTCTTTATGCATATATTCAACAATCTCTTGTGCCGTATATGAGTTGAATTTTCCAACTACTGCATCTAAGATTTCCTTTTCTGCATCAGATAATGCATTCTCATCTAATAGCTCATTAGGAAGGACATGATATTTGGTATAATCAAACCCTTCTTCTTCTTGTACGCGAACATTTTCTAACCCCATTATTTTATAATGGCCAACAGGTAACGCTCCCATCGCTTCATGCAAATATACTAATCCAGTCATTGATGCATTATTTTCCCTGAAGCTGATTGCATCGGTATACCATAACATTTTCATCAGCTTCACTTTATACAGATTAGAAACACGTTTTGCATAATACGAAACAATCGCTTCTAATTTCTCAATATTCAACAAACAATTACCATTAGCATCACATGGCTCCTGGTAATTCGCATACTCGCTCTCCAATGCCTTTCGTTGCAGATATTCTTTTCCATCTCGATCCAAATTAGAAATAATACGTTGCTTAATTCCCATCGCTTTCAGACTGGAAAATTTATCCTTATTTTTTTGCAAGAAATCTAAAGCAACTAGTGGATTATCTTTTACAATCCTAAGAATATTGTCATATGCTTCATCTTGAATAGCTTTACTCTCATATCTTGAGATTGTTGCCTCGCCCCAGCCGAGTAATTTTGCCATGTCGGCCTGAGACAATCCATATTGCTCTCTAATATCAACTATCTCACTAGAAGTAAGTAGATTGTGCATAACCCTGTATGCATTTCGTGCATTCAGTAAATTTTCATTTTCCATTTTACCAGTAACGAACTCATTTTCGTCATCATCACAGTTCCGGCAAAAGTAATAGGTTTCTTCGTAGTCAACTTCCTCGCCTTTAATGATGGTACTGGCAATACGCATTCTTTCTTCAACATCATGGACATGATCACACAGCGGACATTCCATGTGCACTTTTTTAATGAGCTTACTACGTATCATTGCCACATCTCCTTTCACCGCCGTCCACATTATGCATAAGGAAATTTCATTTTGTGCTTAGCATAATGGAAGGACAAGCATAATATCCTCCTATTGTTTGCTCCTTTTATCTTCAACTTTATATAAACCTGCCTATTATTTATATCCTTTCCAAATACAAATAACAGCGGTGGTTTATCATCATCTTTATCAATCAATGTTTCAGAATAATCTGATACCGTCAGTTCTTTTAATCTATCAACCACATCTACCGTATCGTAATCAAGATCAAAAAGCGTATATCTTGTTGAATACTGTACTTCATCTTTGCTAGACTTAATAATTATCAAGTCATCATTCGAATCAAAGCTGACATCATTAATTATAGCTTTGAGTTCATCCAAAAATTTTTTGACATCTTTTTTATCTGATAGAATTGGTATTTTAATATCTTTCACCTCCGCCATTTACTATCAATTGATATTATAACCATCAATTGATAGTAAGTCAATATAAAAGACCGAAGCCATAGAATATAATTCTACAGCTCCGGTCACATTATTTAAATCACCGTCTGCTGAACCATCCATTTCTGGAACAGCTCTCTCTTAATCATCACCCTGTTACCATTATAGAGCATTCACTTAGTGAGTATTCCGTGCTCCGGGTACCGCTAATCCGCGACAGGATACCGTCTGTCTCCCAAAGCGTACCGTCAACATATTAGGCGTTTTTCCACCGATTGATACCGGTGTTCCATATAATCGTACCGATTCTGTCGTAGAATGAATTATGACCGCAAGGTCAAATTCTACGAAAGGAGCCATCAGAACATGGCAAACAGAATCATTGTAAAGCTCATACTTGAGCTAAAGTCCGGCGGCATGTCTCAGACCGAGATCGCCCGAACCAGGCATATGTCACGCACTTCAGTAAGTACTGTTGTGAACATTGCCAAAGAGAGATCTATCTCCTTTGAAGACATCAGGAATCTTAACGATGATGTCATTTACCGCATGTTCTTCCCCGAGAAAATGCTCACGGAGGACATGTATGAACTTCCGAACTACGAATATGTCCACAAGGAGCTGCGCCAGGTAGGTGTTACACTAAAGCTCCTGTGGGAAGAATACCGAGAACGCTGCAGAGCGAATGGTACTCTTCCGATTGGTTACTCAAAGTTCTGTGACGACTACAGACGTCATGCGGCTTCCAACGAGATAACCAATCATCTGGATCGAAAGCCCGGATCACGCTGCGAGGTCGACTGGAGCGGTCCGACCATGAAGATTGTTGACCGCTATACCGGCGAGATCACAACCGGTTTGAGCCAAAAATGCATGGTTAGGTCTGCTTTACTATTTTATGCAGTTCCGCTGCATTTATACACTTAAATGTGCTTTCCAATCCGTTGGAAGATTCATTGCTGTAAGACTAACTACACCAATATTATTTTGAATCAGCTTATCAAAAGCATCTACAAATGCTATCCACTCCTCATCGGATGAACGCAGATATTTCATCGCCAGTAAGATTTGATACAAACCATTATGTGCTGGCGGTGGTGCGACCTTATCTGCATCCAGAATTTCCGGGGTCGTATGTATTGTGCGATTGTAAATTCTGGAATTATGAGCACACATATTACGCAATACTGAAACGCCCTGTATCCATGAAGCAAGCATTTTCTGTGATGGATTTACCATATTTCCTTTTTTCGATTTATATTGGTAATTAGCCGCTAACACAGAATACGAACTTCCAGTACCTGTTTTCAAATTCTTAATTATTTTCGATAGCGTACCAAATGAAAGAACTTCAACCGCTGCCCATACGGGCACCTCTCCATCATGATTGTCAAAATTATGTTTGATAAACACATCATTAGAGCGAGCAATTTCTGACGCTACAGTGGACATATTCTGCCAATACAGTTTTTTCTCTTTAAAAATCGATGAATCCTGCAAAA
>JAEDDI010000001.1 GCA_016293805.1 Bacillota bacterium
GGCGGCAAAGTACAGTTACTGATGTGTCGGAAGAATCAAGCTGGGCTTCTATCCGCTCTCTTGCTATAAGGCCTTCAACAAGCTGTCTGAAAGCGGGATGGAAGGTGTCTCCTGTAACTGCACCGCTTTTGTTTATGACATCTGTTGCCTTGAGCCCGACCCTCATGATATTTATTCCGGCATCATCGAGTATGACGTACATGTCTTTTGATACCGATACGGCCTCTTCAAGACTGAGAGGAGTGTATTCGCCCCTTATATACATGTCGTAAAGCTCTGTGTCATCGATGACAAGAGTAGGATAGATTCTTGCAAGTTCCGGCTTGATGGCTGCAGTTTCTTCTGCGGAATATATGCAGGATTTTCTGCTGTCTCCCGGAAGTCCCGCCATGAGCTGAATTCCGAGTGTGAATCCGTAATCCTTTATGAGGGAACATGCCCTGTAGACATCATCAGATGTGTGTCCGCGCTTTGATTTTCTGAGAACCTCATCGTCAAAGGACTGAACGCCAAGTTCTATGACATCCACACTTTTTGCCTTGAGATTGTCAAGTATTCTCTCATCGATATAGTCAGGGCGTGTGGACATGTGTATCTTGCTGATAATTCCGCGTTCCTTGTAATCATCTGCGATATTCAGAAAGGCATTCTGCTCATCCATCGGAAGGCCTGTGAAGCTGCCTCCGTAAAATGAAAGCTCGATGCATTCAAGATTCATATTCTTAAGAGTTGACATATATGTATTTATTGTATCTTCAACGTCCTGTATTGTCACATCACCCTGTCTTGCTGTTATCTTTTTCTGGTTGCAGAAAACACAGTTGTTTGGACAGCCGCGGTGAGAGATGAACACAGGTATAATTGCGTGTTTTTTCATCTTTCGTAGATTATTGATCCTATATCAGTAAGCGGATAATCAAATTCTATGAGTTCAAGTCCTGTCCCGTGTATGAATTCGGTTATTTCTCTGCCGTCGGGATGGTCTGTAACTTTGCCGTTGAATATGATCCTGTCGCCGATTCTTCCGCATGTTCCTCCTATGAATCCGTAGTTAAAACCCGGAAGGATGATATGACCGCTTCTTATCCTGAGAACATCAAGCCGGTCTCTGCACGCAAGATATATTCCCTCATCCGATGTTATAATATGCGTCTCATCGATGCATGCAATGCTGCATTTTGCATACCCCTGTCTTACATGAATGAATTCATATGATGCTGCCGCTTCCTTAAGTCTCGGCGAAATAATATCCATATTTGCGATAAGATACTTTCCTGTGCATGCCGCATTGAATCTGCAGTTTCCCGGATATCTGTACGTAAGCTCGCCTTCAGCTGCCGAAATAATTCTTCCGTCGAGACTGCACATGTATATGTCAGGATGCGATGATACCTGAGGGTACACAGTGTCTGTTGATTTTACTATGGACACACTGTCAAGGCGTGAAAGATATTCAATCAGTTTTCTGTCCGCTTTTTCTGATACGTGAATCATGATTTCCTCCGCCAAATATTATACATCATATTATCTTCTCTGTTAAGTCTGAAGGATTTATGTTAGAATAATCTATAACGTGAAAGGTGGGAAATATGGTCAATATAGGAAACAGCTGGGATAATATTCTGAAAGACGAGTTCGAAAAGGAGTATTATCAGGAACTGAGGAGGTTTTTAATAACGGAATACAGAACAAGGCAGATATATCCTGATATGTATGATATATTCAACGCACTCAGATATACATCTTATGAGGATGTTAAAGCGGTGATTATCGGTCAGGATCCGTATCATCAGCCGGGACAGGCACATGGACTGTGCTTTTCGGTAAAGAAGGGTGTCAGGGTTCCCCCTTCACTTGTTAACATATTCAGGGAGCTTAATCAGGATACGGGTGCAGATATACCGGAACATGGATGCCTTACAGACTGGGCAAGGTCGGGAGTTCTTCTTCTGAACACCATACTGACCGTAAGGAGAGGAAGTCCGCTTTCTCATGCGAACATGGGATGGGAAATACTGACCGACAGAATCATATCTCTTTTGAATGAAAGGGAGAAGCCGGTTGTGTTCATACTCTGGGGAGCCAATGCGAAAGCCAAGAAGAAACTAATTACAGAAAGCAGACACCTGGTGCTTGAGGGAGCTCATCCAAGTCCTCTTGGTGCACACAGGGGTTTCTGGAACGGAAGGTATTTTTCAAAGACTAATGAATTTCTCGAAAAGAACGGGATGAAGGGAATTGACTGGGAGATAAGATGAGTTCTGGGTATTTACTATCAGCAGGTCTTTGCGCTGTAACGCTTTTAATATTTCTTATGTACATATTCAGGGGAAGAAGCAGAAGGCCTGTAACAGGCGAAAAACCGCTGCCTCCTGAAGGTATTTCTGCGTGCAGGGCAGGATATATAATTGACGGAATAATAGATCAGAAGGATGTTGCATCAATTATCATCGATTTTATCGGTGAGGGATATGTGACATGCACAGGTGCAACACTGTTTAAGGTAAAGGAAATGGATTCTTCTGAGGATGCCTTCAGAAAAGAAGTGTTTGACGGTCTGTTTGCTTCAGGAGACAGCTTCGACACGAGGACGCCGTCAAGAAATTTTGCGGCATCATATGAGACTGCGGTCGAGGGTCTTTATACATCATTCCGCCACGGAAGAAAAAGACTTTTTACTGTCTCATCCACTGTTATGAGATATATTGCTGCGCTTCTTGTCGTATCAGCATGCACTGTCCCATGTGCTGCTGCAGGAAAACGTTTCATATACTTTGCGCTTCTGGCTTTTGTTCTTGTGACAGCCGGGACTGCTTCTGTTATCAGGACGGCAGATAAGGCGTATTCTATGAGTCCTTCCTCAAAGCGAAGAAGGTATCTGGCAGGAATGATACCGGTACTTGCGGCAGCCGGAATATGCGCATATGCAGCTGCCTCTTCATACGGGGAGTTTTACGCAGTATTCATGCTGACAGCAATACCTGATGTTGTAATGCTGCCGTACATCAGAAAGAGAACGGAAGAAGGAAGCAGAATTTATGAAGAACTTCTCAGTCTTAGGGATTTTATCAGGCATGCAGACCACAATACGCTGAGGATTGTAGCATCAAGAAACGACGGATATTACATGAGGATTCTTCCTTACGCATATGTGTTCGGGCTTACTGACAGATGGATGAAAAATTTTGCCAGGGTGGATGCTGATGCGGTCAGAGGCACAACTGATATTAAGACATGCTGCAATAATCTGTGCAACGGAATACTTTATGTGCTTCCCGAAAGTGTCATAAGGAGAAAGGATTATACGGGCTTTGGAGACAGAGGCTCAAGACTGTTCTGATGGATCTGAAAATAAAAACAAAAGACAATCCCGGTTCTGACGATATCAGGAAGATGATACAGCTTGCAGATGATCTGCTTGAGGGCAGGGGATTTGAAAAGGATACCGGTGCTGCTCTTTCCCTTTATATTGAGGCAGCGGGAAGAGGAAGTCATCAGGGACTATACGGCGCCGGAAGAATATATACGGATTATGGAGAAGCGTCAAGAGGCCTTATATATATCAAAAAGGCGGCATCCCTTGGAAACGGGGATGCGATGACATTTCTCGGCATGCACTATATTGAAGCAGGTGATTCAGACAGGGCAGAGGAATGCCTTGCTCCTGCTGCACAGATGGGGAATAAAGATGCTCTATACGGTCTTGGATACTTATGTGAACTAAGGGGTGATGATGCTGCATCATGCGAATACTACAGAGATGCCTTTAGTGCAGGAAGATCAGATGCCGCTTTGCGTCTTGGCACAGTATATGAGAAGACGAACAAGGATCTTGCACTCTTCTGGTTCAGGCAGGGAGGAGACGAGGCATCTTGTGAAAGGCTGAGAGCCCTTATGGAGGATCTGGACGTGGAGATAGAATACGAGGATAATATATGACAGTACTTGAAAGACTTGATATTTATTCGCCGTATGATGACGGTGAAACATATATAGAAATTGTACAAAAGGATGGAAGATGCGGAGTTATTGACAATTACGGAAATGTGATGGCGGATTTTGAATACGATAATATCACTCCGGCAGGCCCCGGCGTTCTTTATGCGTATCTTGCGGGAAAACTCGGTCTCATAGTGACTGGCATGGATGGACTTATGTTTACTGAATGCGAGTATGACAGAGCACAGTACCATGACAATTACGTAATTTTGAACAAAAGGAATGAGGTCTTCCTCTTTATGACAAATTTCGGAGAACTTACCGAGGCGCTTGACTGTGTTATTCCTGTTAATGACAGGATAATTGAGATATACTGCAAAGGCGGGAGAACACTTATGGATACTCTGGAAGGCGAAATGCTCAGCGATGACAGCGGTTTTTCTGCAGAGAATGTGTTTGAGACCGAGACAGGGTATGCAGTTTACGAGACAGGCAGTGAAGAGTCAAGACTCCTTCTTATCGATGATTACAGCGAGGATATCGAAGAGATATACTTTGATGAGCTTGTGTCAGTGCTGTACGGTCCGGGAATAAGACCTGAAGCATCAGCTTTCATATGCAGTACGGACGGAATTCTAAGAGTGCTTGACAAAAACGGCATGCAGCTTCCTTTAGGAGGAGGAACAGAAGTTGAAGTGGAAATGTCTGTGTCAGCAGGAGACGGTGATAAAATGAATATTGCGGGAGTATCCGCTTTTGAGATAAAACTTGCCGGTTTTTCCGATTCTGATGCAGAAGAATGTTTTAATGAAGATAAATAAGTTTAACAGGAGGAATTATGTCAGACAGCTATATCGATAAAATTGTATGCCCTGAATGCGGCAGGGAAGGCGAATTTACTTACTGGAGCAACATCAACACATATGACCAGCCGGTGATGAAGAACATGGTTCGTACAGGAGCCGCATTTATGTACACATGTCCTGAGTGCGGAAAAACATCGATAGTTGATTTCCCGTTTATATATCACCAGATGGAAGATCAGATGATGATATATTACACACACGGAGAGGATACTGCCGAGGCTGAAGAGTATTTCGCACAGCAGAATGCCAGATTTGAAGAGCTTCACGTGGGCGGTGAAATGTATCTCAACAGAGTCGTAAGATCACTTGACGAATTTCTCGAAAAACTCAAGATTTTCGATGCAGGGCTTGACGACAGAGTGATAGAAGTTGTAAAGCTCACCGTTGCAGAACTTGCTGCCCGTCAGAACCCGGGAATATCGTGGGATAACATATTCTATACATACGGACCTGACGGAAGACAGCTCCTTTCATTCATGAAGGACGGCGCAGCGGTCTTTTCAGTTGAGCTTCCGGACGAACTGTATAACTCGATATGGATTGCGTATTCATCCAAATGGCCGGCACTTCGCATGTCAGAACCTGTTATAGACAGGAAATGGGCTGTATCGCAGATAGGATAAGGTACCGCTTCGGTACTTTTTTCTTAGGAGAAGGAGAGTTTGATGAGATTTATGCATTTGTCAGACCTGCATCTGGGCAAAAGGCTCGGAGGATATTCACTTTTAGACGACCAGAAATACATACTCGCGCAGATTCTGGGAATAATTGATGAAGAATCACCGGATGCAGTTCTCATAGCGGGAGATATATACGATAAACCTGTGCCTGCGGCTGAAGCTGTAACGATGTTTGATGATTTTCTTTTCAGCCTTCTGGGCAGAAATAAGGAAGTGTATATAATAGCGGGCAATCACGACTCTGCAGAGCGCATATCCTTCGGTTCAAGGATAATGGAAAGACAGGGGATTCATTTTACGGGTGTGTTCGATGGAACAATAGTAAAAAAAGTAATATACGACAAATTCGGACCTGTGAATATATACTGTCTTCCGTATATACGGCCTGCGGGAGCAAGAAGATTTTTTGAAGATGCGCAGACGTACCAGGATATGATGGAAGAGTGCATCAGAAGGATGGAAACAGATGAAAATGAGAGAAATATCCTCATGACACACCAGTTCGTCACAGGCGCGCAAAGAAGTGAATCCGAAGAGATAGCAGGAGGTGCGGAGAGCATCAGCGCAGAGGTGTTTGAATGTTTTGATTATGTTGCCCTCGGACATCTTCACAGACCGCAGAGAATGATTCGCGATGAGGTGAGATACTGCGGAACACCGCTAAAGTACTCTTTTTCTGAAGCAGGTCATGTCAAATCTGTTACAGTTGTCGATATGGAGGAGAAAGGCAGTGTGAGGATAAGGGAAATCCCGCTTGTACCGCTTCACGACATGAGGATAATAAGAGGATCATATGATGAACTGACCGACAGAAGGTATTATGAAAACAGTAAAACAGAAGACTATCTGCAGGTCATACTTACAGATGAAGAAGAGGTTTTCAAGGCATTCGACAAGCTTTCGGGTATATATCCGAGGATAATGAAAATGGATTATGACAACAGCAGAACAAGGATGGGAACTTCGGTTGAACCTGCCGGAATATCAAAAGCTCCGGAGCCTTTCGAACTGTTTGCAAGGCTTTATGAGGAGCATAACGGACTGCCGATGAATGATGAGCAGACGGCATATGTCAGAAATCTCATAAAGGAACTGGAGGAGGTGTAGGGTATGAGACCACTGAAACTTACAGTGTCGGCCTTCGGACCGTATGCAGGCAAGGCTGAAATAGATTTTGAGAAGCTCGGCAGAAGCGGTCTTTACCTTGTGACAGGTGATACGGGTGCCGGCAAGACGACGATTTTTGATGCTGTCATGTATGCTCTTTACGGGCAGACAAGCGGAACAAACAGAGCGCCTTCCATGATGAGGTCAAAATATGCCGACATGGACACCCCTACCTTTGTTGAGCTTGTATTCGAATCTCGTGGCGAAATGTATACAGTCAGGAGGAATCCGGAGTATGAGAGAAACAGCCGAAGGGGCAGCGGAACTGTAAGAGAAACAGCTTCAAGACTTCTTATTCTTCCGGACGGGCGGACTATAGAAAAGGAAAGAGAGACAGCTGAGAAGATACATGAGATTGTAGGTGTAACAGCCAGTCAGTTCTCGCAGATTGTAATGATAGCGCAGGGAGATTTTATGAAGCTTCTGACAGCCGGGACAGACGAAAGGCAGGAGATATTCCGGGACATTTTCTCGACGAATCTTTACAGAGACTTTCAGATGAGAGTAAAAAACGATGCACTTGCGCTGCACAGAGAATGTGAAGAGTATGAAAAGGATTTAAAGAGATATGCCGAGGCGGCAGTATATACTGACTCTTCGATGAATGCCCGGAGACTTTCAGACAGTGTTTCTGTATCTGATACAATCAGCATACTTTCCGATATTATTTCAGAAGATGAGAAGCTTCTTGAGAATAAGAATGCTAAGCTTAAAGAATACGATGATAAATACACTCAGATATGCGAAGAAATTCGAATTGAGACAGAAAGAAAAAGAGAAGAAGAAAACCTGAAAGAGCTTAGAAGGGGAATTGCAGAATCTGAAGAGAAAATTGCAGGCTATCTTGAGAAGATTAAGAAGGCTGAGGAAGGCGTGTCTGAAGCGGAGAAGTGTGAGAAGGAAGCGGCAGCAATTTCTATGAGGCTTTCAGATTACGACAGGCTGGAAGAAAAAAAGAAAGAACTGGAATATGCAAAGCGCCGGTTTTTAGATACGGAAAACAAGCTTGACAAGGCCCGTGAGGTAAACAGAAGGCTTAAAGAGGAACTTGCCGCTTTAAGGGAGGAACTGTCATCATTTACGGACGTTTCAGGAGACAGAGAAAGACTTGAGCATGAAAAGACGAGGATATCTGATGATATATCCCGAATTGGAAGTCTCAGAGCTGATATAAGGGAGGCTGATACAAGGAAGGCTCAGCTTGAGGAAGCCGAAAAACAGTATATAAAGGCACAGAAGAGAGCAGATGATGCTCAGTGCGAATTTGCATCGCTGAGAAGGGCTTACAATGCAGGAGTTGCAGGAATCATGGCATCAGAGCTTGAGGATGGTGACGCATGTCCTGTATGCGGTTCAAGAGTGCATCCTGACAAGGCCTGCCTGTCAGAGAAATCACCTTCTGAAGAAGAAGTGAACATGGCTGAGAAAAAAGCAGGGGAAAGTGCAGATGATGCTGCATCAAAAAGCAGAGAATCGGGAAGAATTTCCGGTGAATACAGTGCACTTATGGAAAAAGTGAATGAACTTGAGGAGAAACTCCTTGGAGGAAAAGATATAGATGTGACTGAAGCAGAGTACAGCAGAAAACTCGATGAGGTTAATAAAAAGATAAAACAGATTGATGCTGCAGTAAAGCGAAAGAGCGAACTTGACCGGCTTGTTCCGGAAAAAGAGAAAACAGCAGGTGTATCCGATACTGAAATCGAAGAACTGTCAAACAGGCTTGCATCAGAAAAAGCAGAAGTATCATCGTTTGAGTCTGCTGTTTCGGAAATCGGGAAGGGTCTTTTGTTTGATTCGGGCAGAGAGGCTGAAAACAGAATTCTGCTGCTTAAGAAAACAGCAGGAGATATAAGGGAAAAAATTGAGGCCCTCAAGAATAGGCATAGGGAGGAAGAGGCTGCATATGCGGGCCTTTGCGGAGCTCTGTCAGAAAAAGAAGCAAGGCTTTCGGAAATAAGGCCGCATGATGCAGAAGAGCTTGAATCGGCAAAGAAGTCTTTTGAAGAATACAGAAAGAGCATCAGCTCTGAAATCAAGGATGCTGATTACAGGATAAGGACAAACAGGAGTATACTTGAAAAAATAAGAAAAACTCTTGATGAAGCTGAAGAAAAAGAGAACGAATACAGATGGATGAAAACTCTTTCGGATACAGCAAACGGTAATCTCAGCGGAAGAGACAGGATTGCATTTGAGACATATGTTCAGATGACATACTTTGACAGAATAATAGCGAGGGCAAATGTTCATCTGATGAAGATGTCGTCAAACAAGTATGATCTCAAGAGAAGCACTGAATCTGAAAACGGAAGGAAACAGTTCGGACTGGACCTTAGTGTAACAGATCACTACAACGGTACGGAAAGAAGCGTAAAGAGTCTTTCGGGAGGTGAATCATTTATTGCCGCACTTTCACTTGCACTTGGTCTTTCTGAAGAAGTTACAGCAAGTGCCGGAGGAATAAGACTTGATACGATGTTTGTAGACGAGGGATTCGGTTCTCTTGACGATGATACGCTTACTCAGGCTGTAACAGCACTTACTACCCTTTCGGAGGACAGCAGGCTCATAGGAATAATATCACATGTCGGCGAACTTAAAAGCAGAATAGACAAACAGATAGTCGTAACTAAAGAAAGAACGGGAGGAAGCAGCGTTAAGCTTGTAATCTGATTATGAAATGCAGTGACTACTATTTCAATATGCTGACAAGAGATGAAAAAAAAGCATATCATGACATATTTGAGGCGCTTTCGTGCACCGCATCGTCTTTTCAGACGGCGAGAATAGATCCGAAGTCGTTTGCAAAGGCATATATGTTTGTCCGGCTTGACCACCCTGAGATATTCTATTCTGCAAGATACAGTTTCAGGTATTATGAACATGCAGACTCCATGGAGGTCATTCCTGAATATATGTTCAAACCGTCAAAGCTCAGAACGCATATTCAGGCAGTATCGGCGAGAGTAAAGAAGGTGGCGGCTTCGTGCAGAGGGGAAGATGACTTTGACACAGAAAAGAATATTCATGATTTCATTTTAGGAAATGTTACTTATGACAAGCTCAAAAAAGACTATTCCCATGAGATAATAGGACCTCTGACGACAGGTGTGGGAGTGTGTGAAGGTATTGCAAAGACTTTCAAGATTCTCTGTGACAGCCTTGGCATATGGTGCATTGTTGCACTTTCGGAGAATAACCCGGATAAGGGAATCAGATACAGACATGCGTGGAATATTGTAAGGCTGGGTAAGAATTACTATCATATCGATGCGACCTTTGACAATACTCTTAGCAGGGAGGGCACGGCAAGATATGACTATTTCAACCTGCCGGACAGTTCAGTTTTCAGAGATCATGAAAATCCGGTATATCCTCTTCCTCCATGCAGTGACGGTAAGAATTCATACTACATCAGGAAAAAGCTCGCCTTTACAAAAGAGGAGGACCTGCGCAAAAGAGCTCTTCAGTATGCAAAAAAAGAAAAGGTTCTGGTGTTTTTGTGGCGTGGAGGATATCTTTCGGGAGAAAGGGTGAAGGAAATCTGCGCAGTTATAGATGAAGCCGCCGCAGAAAAAGAAAAACAGGCAAGGGTTTTTGTTAACCATGCACAGTCTGTTTTCATGGCAGTCTTTGAGAGGGATGAGATGCAGTCAGATGTTATTTATGAAAATGCCAATGAAGGTGAAGAATACGAAGGCGGGAACTGAAATCCCGCCTTATGCTTACATTATTACAGAACTTCCGCGAGGTGCGCTGCCAGCTTTTCAGCCTGACTAAGACCATCTGTATTATGAATGTCACCGGCTTCATTGACATCTGTCAGAAGAATTTTTCCTGCGGACTCAGCTCCCATAAGTTCAAATGATTTATCAAGTGCAAACAGAAGTCCGTCGAATGTCTCAGGCTCACTTGCCTCGCAGCATGACATAACAGCCCATTTCTTGCCTTTGAAATCATGTCCTCCGACATAGAGTGCATAAAATTTGTCTATGAATGCCTTGACGCATGCAGGCATTGTGTACCAGTATACAGGACATGATATGACGATTGCATCCGCTTCCATAACCTGATATGCGTACTTGTTGAAATCATCGTTATATGCGCATGGTCTGCCGTTTTTAAAACACTGGTTGCATGCGTGACACGGCCCCAGATTGAGCATGTATGTATCAATTCTTTCTACCGAAATTCCGTTTTCCTTCGCTGCTTTTTCAAAGCTGTCTGCAAGTGCCCGCGTATTGCTGTTTTTTCTTGCGCTTCCTGTAATTAATACTGCTTTTTTCATAATTGTTCCTTTCCTGATATTAAACTATCTAATTATATTAAAACATGACGATATTTTCAATAAGTATGGTAATATATATATGTATTGCGAAATGGAAGATAATTATTATTGTAAACCGGAGGAATTATGGGAATCAGGGAAGATATACTTAAGATGAAACAGGACGCGCCTTTTCTTGCGGCGTCGGATACAGAGCTCAGAAACAGGGCGCTTGAGAACATCATCTCAGGCCTTGAGAACAGCAGGGATGAGATTTTTGCTGCAAACAGGGCAGATCTTGATGCGGCAGCAAAAAGCGGCGTATCCGATGCCGTTATGAAAAGACTGGCTTTTACTGATGCGAAGCTTTCTGATGTGACAGAAGGAATCAGGACTCTTATCTCACTTGATGACCCGCTTGGCAAGGTATCAGTAAACAGGAAGCTTTCCGAAGGGCTTGTTCTGAGAAGAGTGAGCTGTCCCATAGGTATTATCGGCGTTATATTCGAAGCAAGGCCTGATGCTCTTGTACAGATTTCTTCTCTCTGCATCAAGAGCGGAAACTGTGCAGTACTTAAGGGAGGCAAAGAGACACGAAACACTAACAGAGTTCTTTTTGATGTAATAAGAAGCAGCGCTGTATCTGCAGGAATACCGGAAACATGCTACATGCAGGCAGAGCAGCACAGTGAGATAGATGAACTGCTGAAGTGCCACAGCGAAGTGGACCTCCTTATACCGCGTGGATCAAACGAGTTTGTATCGTATATTATGAACAACACAAAGATTCCGGTGATGGGTCACGCAGACGGAATATGTCATATATATGTTGATGAGCATGCTGATTTTGACAAGGCAGTCAGCGTGATATTCGATGCAAAGACCCAGTATACGGCTGCATGCAATGCGGTAGAGACACTGCTGATAAACAGAAAGATAATGGATAGATTTCTCCCTGTGCTCGATGAGGCGCTCAAGTCCGGAAATGTTACAGTAAACGGTACAGAAGAGATTGCAGGCATCATCGATGTAAATATGATAGACGAAGATGATTTCCGTGAATACCTGGATCTTGCCGTGTCGGTCAAGGCTGTCGATGATGTGGATGAGGCCGTTGCGCATATCAACAGATTCGGATCTCATCATACCGACTGCATTATAACTGAGGATGATGACGCGGCGTTACGCTTTCAGCAGATGGTGGATTCTGCAGGGGTATACAGAAACTGTTCAACAAGGTTTGCTGACGGTTTCAGATACGGATTCGGAGCAGAGGTCGGAATATCAACCGGAAAGATTCATGCCAGAGGACCTGTGGGACTTGAGGGACTTGTGACATACAAGTATATTCTGGACGGAGACGGACATATTGTCGGTGATTTCGCATCGGGAAAGAAGAAATTTGAATTTACAGATTTATAAAGGGGGCAAAATGATTGAATTAAAGGATTTTGAAAACGCGGTTGAGACTTGCAGCCGCGTTATAAACCGTACAAGTCTCGAATACAGTGCATTATTCAGTGAACAGACAGGTGCAAAGGTTTACCTCAAGCCTGAGAATATGCAGCACACAGGAGCATATAAGATAAGAGGGGCATATTACAAGATCAGCACTCTTTCTGATGAGGAGAGAGAGAGGGGTCTGATAACAGCATCTGCCGGAAACCATGCGCAGGGGGTTGCCTATGCGGCAAGGGAATTCGGATGCAGAGCAACAATAGTAATGCCGACATCAACGCCGCTCATCAAAGTCAACAGGACTAAATCATATGGAGCTGAAGTAATACTGTCGGGCATCGGATACGATGATTCCTACAGCAGAGCCTGTGAGCTTGCAGAAGAAAACGGATATACATTCATCCATCCTTTCAACGATGCGGATGTTGCAACAGGTCAGGGAACTATTGCCATGGAGATAATCAAGGAACTTCCGACAGTAGACTATATTCTGGTGCCGGTGGGCGGCGGAGGACTTGCAACAGGCGTGTCTGTTCTTGCCAAGATGCTCAATCCCAAGATCAGAGTCATAGGTGTTGAACCGGCGGGAGCAGCGTGTCTTAAGGCTTCACTCGATAAGGGTGAAATCGTTACGCTTGACAGTGCAAGAACAATTGCAGACGGTACTGCGGTAAGAACACCAGGAGACATAATATTCCCGTATCTTCAGGAGAATCTTGACGACGTTATAACTGTTGAGGATGATGAGCTCATTGGCGCATTCCTTGATATGGTAGAGAATCACAAGATGATAGTTGAAAACTCTGGGCTTCTTACAGTGGCTGCTCTGAAACATATGGATTTTAGCGGAAAGAAGGTTGTATGCATTCTCTCAGGCGGCAATATGGATATCATAACGATGTCATCGGTGGTTCAGAACGGACTTATTCAGAGGGACAGAATATTCACAGTCTCAGTGCTTCTTCCGGACAGACCGGGAGAGCTGCGTGATGTTGCTGACACAATTGCAAACGACAAGGGAAATATAATCAAGCTTTACCACAATCAGTTCATAACTACGAACAGAGCGGATGCGGTGGAGCTTAGAATCACAATAGAGGCTTTCGGAACAGAACACAAGAATCAGATTATAGCCGGTCTGAGAAACAGAGGATTTGAACCGAGAGTGATTGTTACAGAGCTTTAAAGGAGAAGATAATGGCCGGATACAGAATAGAAATTAATAGTGAAGATAAAGGAAGAGTGCTCAAAATTCCGTGCGGCATAACTTTCATACAGCTTGGTGCCCTCATAGACATTGCCATGGGATACGAAGGCGGAGGCACATTCGCTGCAGAGGATGACGATATAATCGGCATGGCGGATATAGATGAATATATGGATGACAGAGATGTTATCACTTACGATTCAAAATCCGGAAGCTGCACATTGAAGTGCACGGCCACTGATGAGAATTATGATAAGAATTTTGCAGTATGTGAAGAAGTGTCGGGAGATCATTCCAATAAATTTGTAATTTCATCGAATCTTAAGAATGTGATGTTTGTACGCAAGGATAATGATATTGAACATGATGATTTCACAGTCTGGGAGGATGCGGAATTTGAAGAATGGAAGAGACTGTATGAACTTGGAGAAGAGATTGCAGAGGAAAAACTGTGGGACACATTTACAGATACTGATATAATTTCCGTTCCAACTCAGGGCGATAACGCATATATAACTGTTATGGGATCTGAAGGAATTAACAGAGGTATTGCTGTATTCTTCGGAGAAGAGGGGCTCAATGACTATTTTCTTGTAAGAATGAGCGGCAGCCTGGGAATCGACAGTGACTATGCGATGTTTTCACAGAACTGTATTACAGCCAACTGGGGAAATGAAAAGGATATGCTACCTGACCAGCTGAGGAGAATTAAAAAGCTCGACATGGACGGCAGAGGGGAAAACGGGAGTCTGTACTTCATGTCATTTGAGGACGGGTATTTTCCGTATGATCTGGACAGAGGTCAGGTTATCTGGATGACTGAAATATTCGAGAGACTGCTTGACGCAGCAAGGGAGTACAAAGCCAGGAATCTCAGTGTCGGCTTTGATAACGGAATAATGTATTTTGCCGACAGGGAAAACGGTATATACGAAGAAAGAAAATGGCCTATGCCCGGCCTGATGATAAGAGAACTGGTGTGTCCGGAGGAGGCAGCCGGTATGCTGCAGGGTTTGAACAGGACAGGACAGGTACTTGAATTTGATGTTTTTCCTACTGGCATGCCGATCAGAATGGATACAAAGCCGGAATCGCCGAAGATAATAGCTGCTGTAAATGTTTCGGATAAGAGGATTGTTCTCAGCGAACTTACAGCACCTGACAAAATAACTGATATCCAGGCATTTGAGGCGCTTGCAAAATGGATGAGCATGAACGGTATTCCAAAGAGAATAAAGGTGAGCTCACCTGTAGTTGAATCCATGATAGCAGATCTGTGCAGGAGGGCGGATATAGATCTTCGCAGAGTTGACACGCTTGTGAATCTTGGAACAGTCAAACAGAATCTTCTTCAGTATATAAGGAACGGCGGACGATAATGAATATACAGATTTTCGGAAGGAAAAAAAGCAGCGATTCAAGGAAGGCCGAAAGGTATTTCAAAGAGAGAAGAATACCGTATCAGTATATAGATATGGATACAAAGGGAATGAGCAGAGGAGAGCTTGATGCGTGCATCAGAGCTGCAGGGATAGATACCCTTATAGACTACAGTTGTAAAGACAGGGGACTGGCTGAGCTTATGAAATATATTTCTGATGATGCGAAAGCGGAGAAGATGGCAGAGTATCCGGAGCTTGTTAAGGTTCCGGTTGTCAGGAACGGAAATCAGGTTACTGCAGGATATATGCCTGATGTATGGAAAGGCTGGAAATGATGTTTAAGATTCTTATGAGCGCATGTCTTTGCGGTGAACACTGCAGGTACGACGGAAAGGCAAATACAATAGAGAATAAAATAATGAACACATGGAAGGAAGAAGGCAGGATTGTAATGGTATGTCCTGAGATGGCAGGGGGTCTTCCCGTGCCCAGAGATCCTGCAGAGATTATAGGAAATAAAGTGATATCAAAGAGCGGCCGTGATGTCACTTCAGAGTATACTGAAGGTGCCGGGGAGGCTCTGCGTCTTGCCCGGGAAAATGATGTAATATTCTGTATTATGAAGGAGAATTCTCCTTCATGCGGTTCACATGAGGTATATGACGGAACTTTTTCCGGAAAAAAGGTGTTTGGAATGGGAATTGCCGCAGCAATGCTTGAGGAAAACGGATTCAGGGTATACAACGAGCATCAGATAATAGAGGCTTACAGAGAACTTGATGAGGCCGAATACGAAGAGGAAATGTATGAGGCGGTTATGAATTTGAGGTTTTAATGATTCCATTATCGACAAGAATGAGACCACGAAGTCTCGATGAGTTTTTCGGACAGGAGCATTTTCTGTATCCGGGCTCACTGCTTTATACAGCAATTGAAAACAGAACATTTGATTCTGCTGTTTTTTTCGGTCCTTCAGGAACAGGCAAGACGACTCTTGCAAGGATAGTTGCAGAGAAAATGGATGCTGATTTCATGGAGATCAATGCATCTGTTACGGGAACAAAAGAGCTTAAGGAGATAATAGCGCGCTCAAAGGACAGATTCTACGGTCTTGAGAACAAGGCTACATATCTTTATGTAGATGAGTTTCACAGATGGAACAAGCTTCAGCAGGATTCTCTTCTCAAGGCGCTTGAGGACGGAGTAATACGTTTCATAGGCTCAACAACCGAGAACCCGTACTTTTCAATCAACAATGCAGTGCTTTCGCGTGTGCGCAATATCTACGAGTTCAAGAGACTCAGCACTGATAATATAGTATCTGTTCTGAAGAGGGCCCTTACTGACAGAGACAGAGGGTTTGGCGCAGTAGATGTGAAATATGATGATGATGTGCTCAGGATACTCGCGGAGATGACAGGCGGAGATGCAAGAATAGCTCTTGACACTCTGGGATTTATTGTTGAAAATTCAGGAAGCGAAAGGAAAATTACCGCAGAGCTTGTAAAAGAAGCGATGCAGAGACAGACTCTGCTGTATGACAGAAGCGAGGATAAGTACAATCTGCTTTCCGCTCTTCAGAAGTCAGTGAGGGGATCAGATCCTGACGCGGCGGTTCATTATCTTGCCCGTCTCATAGACGGAGGAGGAGATATACAGATGATAGGGAGGAGACTGCTTGTCATGGCAAGCGAGGATGTGGGACTTGCATATCCAAGTGCTGTATCGATAGTTAATTCATGTGTGCAGGCTGCACTCATGGTGGGTCTTCCGGAGGCAAGGTACAATCTTTCCCAGGCAGCGGTTCTGCTGGCGTCATGTCCAAAATCCAATGCAGTTTCTGCAGCAGTTGACAGTGCGCTTTCAGATCTCAAAAGCAGAAAGATTGATGATGTTCCTGCACATCTTTGCGACAGCCACTACAGCGGTGCAAAAAGCAGGGGACACGGCATCGGATACAAATATCCTCACGCATACGGAGGTTATGTGAAACAGCAGTATCTGCCCGACAATCTCTACAGAGAAGGAAAAAGATACTACAACCCGACAGATAACGGAAGCGAGAGTTCATTCAAGAAGTTTCTTGAAGGTCTGGAGATGATTTATGAAAGAGATAATAAGGGCTGAACATTCAGGATTCTGCTTCGGAGTCAGGCAGGCTGTGGATAATACGTTTAAGCTCCTAAGAGAGAATAAAGGCAGAAAAATATATTCAAAAGGACAGCTGATTCACAACAGGGATGTTACTGATGAACTGGAAAAATCAGGCATCAAGGTAATTTCCGGTATCGAAGAGGCGGAGCCGGGTTCCATTGTCGTAATACGTTCACACGGTGAGACTGAGAAGTTCTATGATGATGCTGCAAAACACGGTGTAAAAATCATGGACGCCACTTGCCCTTTTGTAAAAAGAATACACAAACTTGTTCATGAAGCGCACGAAAAAGGAAGAAAAATCGTTATAGCCGGTGACAGAAATCATCCTGAGGTAATAGGCATTAACGGATGGTGCGGTGATTCAGCATATATAGTGAATTCACGGGAGGAAGCCCTTGGTATTGAAGGCGAAGGCTTCTTTTTAGTGGCGCAGACAACAATAAGGAAGGCGCTTTTTGATGAGATTGAGGAAGTTCTTTCAGGCAGGGATCTTGTGGCTGTAAATACCATATGCAGTGCCACATCAGAAAGGCAGAAGTCATGCGGCGAGACAGCAAAATTGTCAGATATGATGATTATAATTGGCGGTAGAAACAGTTCCAACACCCGCAAATTATATGATATTTCGAAGAAATACTGTCCGGAGACATATTTTGTTGAAAATATTGGTGATTTGCCATTGCAACAAATTCAAAAATATAATAAAATAGGGATTGCGGCGGGTGCCTCGACACCTGAACGTATAATTGAGGAGGTTATTTCTAGTATGTGTGAAATCACTAATGAAAACAATTTCATGAACGAGTACATGGAAGAAATCGAGAAGTCATTAAGACTTCCAAGAGGCGGCGAAATAGTAAACGGTAAAGTTCACCAGGTTACTGACAACGAAGTTATTGTTAACTTAGGCTGCAAGAAAGACGGCATCCTTCCTAAGGATGAAGTAACTCTCGAAGAGGGACAGAAATTAGCAGACATATTTGCGGAAGGAGACGAAGTACAGGCAAAGGTTATCAAGACTGACGACGGTGACGGTGGCATCTTACTTTCAAAGAAAAAGTTAGAAGTTAATGAGCATTGGAATGAAATCAGCAATGCTTATGAAAATAAAGAAACAGTTACTGTTAAAGTTATCAGAGCAGTCAATGGCGGCGTAATCGGTGCATACAAGGAAGTTACAGGTTTTATTCCTCTTTCACAGCTTTCAGACAAGTATGTTGAGAACGCTGATGAATTCATTGGCCAGGAAATGGATGTAAGAGTAACAAGAGTTGATCAGAGAAGAGGCAAGATTGTATTCTCAAGAAAAGCTGTTCTTACAGAAGAGAAGGAAAAGAAACTTGCTGAAATCTGGGCTAACATCCATGTTGACGATGTTGTTGACGGCAAGGTTATGAGATTTACAAACTACGGTGCATTCGTTGATATAGGCGGCATCGACGGTTTACTTCACATCTCGGAGATTTCATGGGGCAAGCTCCAGCATCCGCAGGAAGTCCTTGAAATCGGACAGCAGGTTAAGGTTAAGGTGCTTTCAATGAACGAAGAGAAGGGCAAGATTTCTCTTGGACTGAAGCAGACTCAGCCTGAACCGTGGTCAGTAATCGATGAAAAATACGAAATCGGTTCAGTTGTAAGCGGCAAGGTTGTTCAGATTAAGGAATATGGTGCATTTGTTGAGCTTGAACCTGGTCTTGACGGACTTGTTCACATTTCAGAAATCGCTCACAAGAGAGTGAACGATATCAACGAAGAACTTACAGTAGGTCAGGAAGTTGAAGCTAAGATTCTTGAGATTGACAAGGATAAGAAGAGAATCAGCTTAAGCATCAAGGCATGCACAGCACCTGATGCTGAAGAAACTGAAGAAGAATAATATTCGTAAACTAAAGGAGCATAATGCTCCTTTTTTTTAACCTTCAGAAGGTAAATATAACTGGAAGATACTTAACGGTATTTTCCTGATAGTGTCCAATTTAGTGTTTTTTACTTTTCTTGCATCAGAGCGATTGCATTGATAACAGGCATGGAGTATAATTTTTATGGATTAATTTGTTAAATTCAGAGTATTAACACGTTTTATATATTGAGAGAGAATAATATGGCAGATAAGGATTTAAAGAAACTGAACAGAGCGGAACTTCTTGAGATTCTGGTTAAACAGGGCAGGGAGCTTGAAGAGTGCAGGGCAGAGAATGCACGTCTTGAGGAGGAACTTGCCAGGAGAGAAATATCAATTGAAAAAGCAGGATCGATAGCAGAAGCGTCTCTTGTGCTCAACGGTGTGTTTGAGGCGGCGCAGAATGCATGCGAACAGTATGTAGAAAACATAGCGGTTCTTTCTGACAGGCAGGAGGAGATCTGCCGCAGAATGGAAGCAGAGAGCAGGGTAAAGGCCGAAAACATGCTTTCGGAGGCACAGAGGAGAAGCCGCGAAGTTGAAGAGAAAACAAGAGAGAAATGCACTGCCATGATTAGAAATTCAAAGGAGCAGGCGAAGCAGTACTGGGATGAGGTTTCTTCGCAGCTTGAGGAATTCTATGAGCAGCATGCAGGACTGAGGGAGCTTCTGTCTATAGTTGCGGAGAGGAAAGATGACTGAGGATAAGAACGTTCAGATACCTGAGCTTTCTGAACTTGAGGCAGAACTCGAAAGAGTAAGATACAGAACAAGATACGGAAGAACGCTCAGGAGTACTGTGTACTCCCTTGTAATTGTTGCAGCAGTCGCAGTGCTCGTTGCGACGCTCTGGATGCCTGTGCTTCGTACATACGGGGAGTCCATGACGCCAACTCTCAATGAGGGGGATATACTGGTTACAGTCAAGACTGATGATTTCAGAGAAGGAGACATAGTCGCCTTTTACTATAACAACAAGATACTGGTCAAGAGAGTTATAGCTTCATCAGGTGAATGGGTTGATATCGATGACGAAGGCATTGTCTATGTCAACAATGAGCCTCTGTATGAACCGTATATAAATGAACCTTCTATAGGTGACTGCAATATCCAGCTTCCTTATCAGGTACCTGACGGAAGAGTGTTTGTGATGGGAGATCACAGAGCAACATCCATCGATTCGCGTAACGAGTCTGTCGGATGCGTTGCACAGGAGCAGATAGTTGGAAAGATTGTATTCAGAGTATGGCCGCTTAGCAAAATTGGGAATATTAATTAGGAAGGGTTAGATATGTCCGTGAAAGAACAGTATTCCGACAACAGAAAAAGAAAGAGAATAAGGTTCAGAATTCTATTCGCACTTGCGTGTATAGTTGTATTCGCTACAACATACGCGCTTATTCTGCCTGCCATAACAATGGAGAAGGAAGTGTGCGGTATTGAGGAACATACACATACCGAAAGCTGCTATGAAGTGACTGAAGCAGTACAGGAACAGAAACTTATCTGCGGGAAGGAAGAATCGGAAGACCATCAGCATACTGCGGAGTGTTATGAGACTGTAACAATACCGGGAGAGAAGTCTCTTGTATGCGGCAAGACTGAGCATACTCATACCATTGACTGCCTTTCAGGATCTGACCGGGAGGCTGTTGAGAAGGTTATCAACCTTATAGATGAACTTCCATCATCTGAAGAGATTGATAATGAACTTGAAGGACTTGAAGATAATGATGAAGGTTACGATGCATACCTTGAACAGGTGATGAGAGACGTACAGTATGCACATGAGCTGTATGAGGAACTTGGAAGCGATCTTCAGAAGTACGTAACCAATGCAGATAAGCTGCTGGACCTTTCATATATGTGGGAGGGACAGGTGTTTGCAACGACAGACAGTCTTAATATATATCAGGTGAATTCGTATGACAAGGATAAAGGTGAGTACGAAAGCATTATTGCCTACAGTGGTTCTGAGGGTTTGGCTTTAAAGAACGCTCTGAAAACATACGAAAGCATGGGTTTTAATTACTGGAAGGCTATTGTTGTATCTAATGATAATGGATTCTTTAAAGTAACTAAAATTATTAATAGTGGAGACACTCAAGTAAAGAAAAATGAAATAATACCAACTGACGGATTCATAATTCTTACTGTAAAACAGTTGAATGTAGCTGTTGGAAATTATGTATATACATCATCAGGTTTCTATTACAAGGATTGCGTTTATTCAGGAACAGCATATGGTACTGTTTCGTTTAAGGATTCTTTAGAAGCAAAAAAGACGAAGACAAACAAAGAGCTCGAGCCAGTTGAAGGTGCACATACGAGTGATCTTATTGAGGTAAACCTTTATGACTATGGAGATAATATAAACGAAAAATATAATGATGATAAAATATATCCGGGATTCCAGCAGGATAATGGATCTAGGAATGTTGGTACTTCATTCACTAAGTCGGGCAGTTTCAATTTTGGAAACAACATAACATCTGATCTTAAAGCGGGTATATCAAATGTAACAAACAAAGGCGGAGATATCAATAAAACTACCAATGGTGCAAACAGCCCTATTTCAGGGGCAATGTCGACAAATTTGGGTGATGATGGGTATCCTGCTCTTTCAGGTGGAAAGAGTCTCGGTTACTTATTTAGCAATAGTACATATGCGACTAAGCAGAATAAGAATAGTATAGATGGATTGTTCCGGTATAACGGTACAACAGGTGCATATACATTTAACAGTAGAGAAAATCATGCACAGTTTAATGAAGGAAGCGACACATTCACATTATATAAGCAGATGATATCATCAAACTTTATGATGTATCCGTTTGGAAATTTCCTTCCGTTTAATGATATTGTATCAACTTGCAAGAACTCATCTGAAATAAATAGGGACTATTTAATACAAATATCTGATAGTGCCATGAATAAATTTATGAATGGCAAAGGGGAAGATTATAAGACGTTGGCTATTCAGCTTCGGAAGTTCATAATATTAATGGATAAAGCTTATCCCAACGGATGGACAGCGAAAGACTGTGCAAATGAATACTTTAAAGCCTCCGGAATTCCTAAATCATTTACGAATGAAGAATTAGAGAATATCTATACTATAGATTATGATGAACCTACAGATTTCTACTTCGGTATGGAGATGAAGATGAACTTCATGCAGCCGAAGGGTGGATTAACTGGTCCTGATGGCAAGCAGCAGATGGTATTCTACTTCACAGGCGATGATGATGTATGGGTATATCTTGACGGCAAGCTTGCTCTTGATTTGTCAGGTATTCATCGTCATGTAGGTGGAGAAATAGATTTTGTAAAAGGCGAGGTTAGATATTATACACTTGATGTCTCTACTGGTGATGTGGGAAAAACACCATATAAGACTGTGAAGTTTTCAGACATATTTGACAGCACTATGCTGAATGATAAGGGTACCTTTAAGGACTACTCAACTCACAGTTTTAATTTCTACTACATGGAGAGAGGAGCAGGTTCAGGTGTATGCAGAATGAACTTCAACTTCCCTCTGCTTCAGCGCAATTCAATTTCTGTAACTAAGGAGTTGAGTTCAGATACACCCGGTAGTATTGTTGGCAATCCTGATTTTAGTTTCCAGATACTGAAGAAGGGTGGAACAGATCCGTTCATAACTAAGGAAACAAATTATTTGATTAAGGATGCGAATGGTAATGATATCGGAACTGGTACTGTTGGCAATGATGGTGTATTTACTTTAAAAGCAGGTCAGACTGCTGTATTTTCAGATATTCCTGAGAATGCGGGAGAATACTATGTGAGAGAGTTAATGACTGAAGATGCATTTGGCCAGTACGGACATGTTTTTGTAGATGGGGTAACTACAACGAAAGAAAAAACTGAATCATTTACCGGTGTAAAAAGTCCTGACAAGGATATGTCAGACGGCAGTACTGTATTTCATTTCAATAACGAAGTTACATTTGATAAACTAGGGTCCTTGAGCATTCGCAAGACATTAAACGCTTATACAGGTAATCATACCGGTGAAACCTTTGATTTTAAGGTTAAGCTTGATGGTGTACCTTTGAAGGATGGAAGCGCGTACTATGTAGGGGAAGAGGAAAAGGAAGTTCAGACTGGAGGAATTATTACAATCAGTGCAGGTGAAACTGCAAAGATAAACAATATATTATCAGGAACGTCATATGAGGTTGAAGAAGTTGGTTCAGATGAGTTGTATAATGTTAAATACTCAGTAGATGGCGGAGAGTTTTCATCCAACAGCCCTGCTGGAGTAATTTCAACAGATACTGAAACAGTCGTTTCGGTTGTGAATTCACAAAAGGATGCGATTGGAGTTGAGATTCCTTTCACTAAGAGTATTGAATTCCCAGATGATCAGAATCATACATACAGTTTTACAATAGAGCAGATTAATAGTTTTGATGATACTACAACTGTTGAATCTGAGAATAACAAGACTGTTAAATTAACTCTCAACGGCGATCAACCGGTTACAGGTAAGTTTGTGCTCGGTTACAGAACCGCTGATATTTCAGGAGATAAAAAATATTACTATAAAGTGACAGAAGAACCGACAGATGAACAGGGAACAGTTTTTGATACTTCGGTATATATTGCAGAAGTTTCTGTAACTCCTGAATCGGCTCAAGTTACATATATATACAAAGATGGCCAACCAGTTGAAGGAGTATCTTTTGTCAATAAGCTTAACAGCTATGAACTTCCTCAAACCGGTGGACCGGGAACTATACTGTTTACATTAGGAGGAATTCTGCTTATTTTAGCAGCAGGTTCGCTTCTGATATATAGACGCAGAAAGGGTAATGCCTGATTTGCGGTAGTCATTTGCTAATTATAATTTATTGGGAAGAAAGGAAACCGAGATGAAAAAACTAAAGAAGTTAGGAAGCGTACTTCTTGCGCTGGCAGTGATGTTTGTGATGACAAGTACTGCGTTTGCAGATTCTACAAAGTACTCGTTAACAATTACGGACACAAAAGAAGGACACACGTATGAGGTGTATCAGATATTTACAGGTGATATATCTGGAACAGCACCAAATTATGTATTATCTAATGTAAAGTATGGACAGAACTATGATGGTAAGCAAGTAGGAACTAAGGTTCCGACTTCAGAATTAAAGGACATTACTGATGCTGATAATTTTGCTCAGAATGTACGTATTACAGGAACACCTATTGCAACAAAGTCTTCTAGTGACGGAAATACTATTATCTCTGGTCTTTCAGCAGGATACTATCTTGTGAAAGACAGTGAGGCTGATGGTAATAAAATACCAAGCGGAGATGCTGCAACTCGATACATTCTTCAGGTAGTTGGAGATACAACTGTAAAAGTTAAGTCAGATGTTCCTGCAGTTATTAAAAAAGTTAAAGAGAATAATAAAACAGTGGGCGGAATTGGAAATGATCCTAATATGCCTGGATATACTCTAGGAAGTGGATATTCAGATGTTGCCGATTACAATATAGGCGACAATGTCGAATTCCTTATTGTGGGTTCAATGCCTGATAATCTTGCTGAGTATGATAAGTATAAATACTATTTCCATGATACACTTTCAGCAGGATTAACATATAATAATGACGCTGTTGTGACGTTAAAGACAGGCAATACTGAAACGGATGTAACTGCATCATTTAATATTACATGTACAGATGGTAGCCTTGAAATTAAATGTGAAGATGTTACAAAACTTACTGGTATTTCAGCAGACAGCTATATTGTAGTTACTTATTCAGCAAAACTTAATTCCGGAGCTGAAATAGGCCTTGATGGTAACACAAACAAAGTTAAACTGGAATTCTCAAACAATCCAAATAAAGGTGGAGAAGGAAGTACCGGAACAACTCCTGATGATCAGGTTGTAGTATTTACATATGAGCTTGATGTGACAAAAGTTGCAAATGGCGAAAATGATACGGTGATTAAGCTTAAAGGAGCTGAATTCAAACTTAAATCAGGCAATAAATGGGCAATTGTTGATTCAAATAATAAGGTAACTGGATGGACTGATATAGAAGCTGATGGAAGTACACTTACATCAGGAGATAATGGATTATTTAAGATAATCGGTCTTGATGCCGGAACATATAATCTGGTTGAAACAAAGGCTCCTGTAGGATATAACCTTCTTGATAATCCTGTAGTTATAGAAATAATTGCAACTACTTCAAATACACAGAGCTGGGATGGAATTCCTTCACATGCTCTTACAAAGCTTGAGATTAAAGTAGGTGAAACAACTACTGAAGGCAATACTGAAACTGGTATCGTTAGCACAACAGTAGTAAATAATGCAGGTACTGTCCTTCCTTCTACTGGTGGAATAGGCACAACACTGTTCTACGTAATAGGTGGTGTGCTCGTACTTGCAGCAATCGTACTTCTTGTTACAAGAAGACGTATGAGAGAAGAATAACAGGAATATTATGCTGGCCGGGGAGTATACTCCCCGGTACAGCAGTAAGGAGAACCTTGTCATGCGAAAGCACCTAACAACAGTAATACTGGTAATACTGCTTCTTGCAGGAGTCTCCCTACTGCTGTACCCTTCAGTATCAGACTACTGGAATTCATTCCATCAGACACAGGCAATAGCATCATACACAGAGCAGGTTGCAGACCTTAATCAGGTTGATTACGACAAGCTCATTTCAGATGCAAGAGCCTACAACAGAAAGCTTGCCGATAAGCCATCAAGATTTATTCTGACAGAGGATGAGAGAGAAGAATACAACTCTCTTCTTGATGTTGCAGGCAACGGAATCATAGGATATATAGAGATACCTAAGATAAGATGCAGCCTTCCGATATATCACGGCCTGGAGGATACGGTGCTTCAGATTGCTGTCGGGCATATTGAGGGTACTTCTCTGCCGGTTGGCGGTAAGAGTACACACTGCGTACTATCAGGACACAGGGGACTTCCCCGTGCCAAGCTGTTTACCGATATAGATCAGCTTGAGAAGGGTGATACATTCATGATTCGTGTTCTGGATGAAACGCTGACTTATGAGGTTGACCAGATAAGAATTGTTCTTCCCGATGAGATGGAAGATCTTAAGATAATTGAGGGAAAGGACCTGTGCACTCTTGTTACATGTACTCCATATGGAGTCAACAGTCACAGGCTGCTTGTAAGGGGTCACAGAGTTGCCAATGCTGCAGGAGATATCAGGGTGACTGCAGATGCGCTGCAGATTGATCCGCTGATTGTGGCACCTGCTGCCGCAGTGCCATTACTTACAGTACTATTAATATACCTTCTTCTGCCTCGCAGAGGCAAAGGTGAACGGAGGAATCGAAGACGATGAAACTTCACAGAACTATTTCAGCTTTAATACTGAGCCTTCTTATTGTCCTGGCGATGATACCAGTATCTTCAGTATATGGTGCGGAAGCTATAGATATTACTGAAAGTGTATATCTTACTTTAAACTGCAGGTATGGCGATAAACCGGTTCAAGGTAAAACTTTTAATGCATACAGGCTGGCTGATGTTGATAAGTACGGCAGGATTACTCCTATTGAAGAATACAAGTACAAGAATTTTAATCTTGGTATATTAGGCAGGGATGATGAAAGCTGGCGCGCTACTGCAGCGGCACTGGAAAGCTATGTACTTGCAAAAAATATTAAGGCTGATGGAAAGGCGGTTTCAGATGAAAATGGAATTGCCAGATTCGGACGTTTAGAACAAGGTCTTTATCTCGTTATAGACAGCAGGATGACTATGGGCAATGTCAGATATGAGATATCCCCGGTTATAGTACAGCTGCCTATGGCAGATACAGATACCAATTCATGGAAGTATAATGTGACTTCAGATGTCAAGGGTGAGATTATTCCTGTATCTCCGTCACAGCCAGACAGTCAGTATATTGATATAACTATTACCAAGGGATGGGAAGACAATGATGACGAGTATAAGGTAAGACCTTCTGAAGTCAGGGTATATCTTCTCAAAGAAGGAGATGTTATCGATCAGGCAGTACTGAACAGGGAGAATAACTGGAAGCATACATGGAAGAATCTTGATAAGAGGTATTCGTATACAGTGGCAGAAGATATTGTTGAATACTATTCTCCTCAGCTTGAGAGAGAAGGATATGAATTTGCACTGATTAACACGTATTATGATTCATCCATCGAACCCGGACCATCAGGAGATATTAATGTGCCAGGCGGCAGTGACTCACCTGATGCTTCAGGAACAGGAAGTCCTGACAGCGGTAAGCTTCCTCAGACCGGTTCATTGTGGTGGCCTGTTCCGGTACTTACAGCAGCAGGCCTTATTCTTGTCTGTGCCGGAGTAATGCGCAGGAGGAGATCATGAAGGGAAGAAGACTTATAGCTTCCGGTATTATTCTCATAGCTTTAGCTGTTCTGCTTGCAGGATACAATGTGTTTTGTTCTGTAAGGGGAGGCAATGCTGCAGAGGATATTCTTGCAGGTCTTGACAAGGTTACAGAAAGCCCTGAACCTGCACCGTCATATATGCTGAATCCCGATATGGAGATGCCTGAAGTTGAGATAGACGGTATCATGTATATAGGGAAGGTTTCACTTCCTTCAATCGGTATTACCCTTCCTGTAGCCTCATCGTTTGACAATTCTGTTCTTAATATTAGTCCGTGCAGGTATTCAGGATCCGCCTACAGGGATTCGATGATAATATGCGGACATAACTTCAGAACCCATTTCGGTTCGCTTGCCAGAGTAAAGGCAGGAGACCAGGTGACTTTTACAGATACTGAAGGTAATGTATTCACTTATGAAGTCTGTGATATGGAAAGTATGGACGGAACAGATGTGGAGAGAATGAGTCAGGGTGACTGGGATCTTACACTTTTTACATGCACGCCGGGAGGAAGGGCAAGACTTGCTGTAAGATGCATCAGAGATAAATAGTTGAAATTTCAAGCAGATCCGGAGAGTTTCTCCGGATTTTTCTGAACCTTTCTTCACTTTCACCTCCTCCTTATTTACAGGAAGGTTATATGGAAATGTTTTCTTGTTACTTACATGCAGTTTCTGTATAATGTGAATTGAGGTATTGTATGAAATTATTCAGGAAAATATTGCTTCCATGTCTTGCTGCTCTGATTGCGGCAGCAGTACTGGCATGTGGAAGCTATAATGATAATACTGCTGATAAGCAACCTGTTGAAGGTATAGAAAGACCTGAACAGATTTTTGATGAGGAGACCTGTGCATCGCTTTCTGATAAGATTATTGTCTATGATGACAATGGTGAGGAGTCTGATATGGGAAGTGTGGATAACCGGTCGTATGACGGCTTTCTCTTCACTTCGGACGGGGATGTCGAGACTTCTGAACGTGTGAGGCATGTGGCAGACAATCTGTACGCAGCTGATTCACTTGGCGATATAGCTGATGCTTCAGATGTGGAATCAATCGGATATATTGAGCCGGACTATGATTTTGAACTGTTTGAGAGTGTTGAGACTCTTCCGTATGAGCCCGATACGGATGATGACGGGTTCGGATTTGAACTGATGGGCGGATGGTCGCCTAATCCTAACGACAAGTATTACAAGGCCGGCAAAATGTACAATATGAACATGATAGACGTTTCAGGTGCATGGTCATACAATGTGTACGGTCAGTCAGCTGACAGAGTCGTTGTATCCGTAATTGACAGCGGAATGTTCACAGGACATGAGGATATAGATTATACGCATATCCTGAAGGGCAAGTCATATATTGAAGGCAGCTCCACATACGACGGGTATTCGCACGGAACAATGGTTACAGGTATAATTCTTGCTTCGCAGAATAATACGAAGGGCGTTGCAGGATGTGCTCCGGGTGTATATGTTATGCCGATGAAAGTATTCAGCAGCAGCGGAAAGTCGGACGGCGAGGGAATATTCAAGGCTATTTCCGATTCGATAGATGCAGGTGTCGATGTTATAAATATGAGTCTTGGCACCAAAAACTACTCATATACCTTCAGGACATTATGCGAGAAGGCGGATTCTAAGGGCATTATACTCGTTGCAGCTGCAGGAAACAACGGCAACA
Source organism: Bacillota bacterium (assembly GCA_016293805.1). Classification (GTDB taxonomy): domain Bacteria; phylum Bacillota; class Clostridia; order Peptostreptococcales; family Anaerovoracaceae; genus UMGS973. The sequence goes on from JAEDDI010000001.1 coordinate 29,117, forward strand.
GCACGATTGAGTATCCTGCTGCATTCGACTGTGTAATAGGTGTTGGATCTGTGGGGCCTTCAGGAACAAGATCAAGTTTTTCTGAGACAGGAAAGAGCGTGGATGTTGCGGCTCCGGGCGAGAATCTTTACGGAGTATACAACTCGGATAAGACGCCTTATGCTATATGCAATGGGACAAGTTTTGCATGTCCTCAGGTTTCAGCTCTTGCAGCAATGGTCAAATCGATTGACAAGAGTTACAATTCTGCTAAGTTTTTCAGGCTTTTGAAGAAAACGAGCAGCAATTATACACAGTCGGGCGGAGCAAAGTGGAATTCGAAAACAGGTTATGGAATTATTAACTGCAGGAAGGTTATAGAGACAGTTCTTTCGGTATATACCGATATTGAGGATGCCGAGGTTTCGCTTGATTCTGTCAGACTTCCTTACGATGGTCTGCCTAAGAAACCTGCAGTTACAGTAAAAGCAGGCGGAAAGACACTGAAGAAAGGAACAGACTATACGGTCACTTACAGGGATAATACTGAAATCGGAACGGCCCGCGTTATATTAAGCGGCAAGGGAAAGTTAAGAGGCGCTGTATATGCCGAATTTGAGATATTTGAGCCGTACAGTGAAGTTACAGCATCTGTCGGAAGTGACGGACGTGCATTTGTTTCAGACAGTGCGCTTGACAGCATGCTTTCTGAAATACGCTCAGGGCAGTATATAAGCGGAAGGATTTCAGTACCATCGGATTTTGTATCTCTTTCACTTAAGATTTCATTCCTTGAAAAAGCGGCGCCTTACGGACTCAGAATCTCTTCTCTTACAGGATCGGTTACTCTTGACGAGGAGGCGATAGAGAAGATAAGGGGCTCTGTAACAGGAAGTTCAGTTACTGTAGTTTTTACAGGCGAGGGAAGCGTTTCATTTATAGATGAAGATGCATGGCAGGATGATGAACTGCTTCAGTCATCTCCTCTGTCACAGGTTCCGGCAAACTTATCCTTGGTAATACCTTCTGAGATTCTCGGAAGAACCGTGTGTGCTGTTGATGATAACAGTAATCCGATATACGGCATTACTGTCGGTGATGAATTCAGATTCAGAATTGGTAAGACAGGTACCTACAGGATAGTAACTGCAGATTCATATGCTAAGAAGGCAGCTTCAGCCGTTTCACTTAAAGCTGCAAGCACCGGGATTTCTTCATCAAAAGTCAGGGTTAAAGTGACAGGCAGTATGACAAAGATAAAGAATATGGGGTATACTGTAAAGTATAAATACTATTATTCGACAAGCAGGACTAAAGGGTACAAGCTGAAGAAGTCATCAACTGCAGGTACGTACACATTTACCGGACTTAAGAAGGGTAAGACATACTACTTCAAGGTGAAGGCTGTTGCAGTCGATGCCCGAGGAAAAGAAATAGCATCAACGAAATATTCGGCCGTTACAAAAAGAAAACTTTAGGTCAGGGTGGCATTGCCGTCCCTGATAAAATTAATTGAACCTTTTTGCGGTTTGATGCACTCATATATATAGAAGGACTATTTAAACAGATTTAAGGAGGAAATTCTGCCAAAGCAGACGCAAGTCTGTGACGGAAAGCTACAGGGTCCCACAGGGACAGCCAGCTGCCCACATTGTGGAAAAAATGATTTTTCATAGAAATGTATGGCGATGGGTAGATATATATCGGTAAAACAATAACTTTGCAATGGATATCAGAGCATGTCTTTTTGTGAAGTTTTTTGTTTAAGCGCCATAATGTGAGGTGAAGCATGATGAAAAAAATCCCAATGAAAATATTATGCATTACGGTTTTAACAGTATGCCTTGCAGCTGTTCCTGGTTTTGCATATGCAGATGACTTTGTAATAGATGATCCCGGCAGCATTTCAGTGACTCTGCCTGAAGATGAGACTTCTGAGCAGGACTCTCCTCAGAATCCTGAAGAGCCTGCACAGAACCCTGAAGATACTGAAAATATCGATGATGAGAATCTTCCGGTTATCGGGGACTGGACCAATACAGGTATCAAGCCTGAAAAAGATCCGGCACCGGAGCCGGAGCCAGAACCTGAACCTTCAAAGCCGATTCAGTCTCAGCAGTATTCAGGAGGAAATACAGGAGAATATACATCAGCGCCTGAACCTTCTTCTGGCAGCAAGCCTGAAGAAGCAGCAGACAAAGCTGAGAATACCGAAACAAAACCTGATCCTGTTGTGATTAATGATGAGGATACTCCTCTTGCAAATATTGATGCTGATGAGGATGAAAACAGTTTTCCGTGGTATGTTATTGTTATTGCAGCTGCAGCAGTTCTTCTTTGTGCCTGCCTGGCTGTAGTAAAGAAAAAATATGATGAAAGAAAAAACTATGAATAAAAGGATTAAAATACTGGCAGGAACTGTTCTGTCTCTGCTGCTTGTGGTTTTCGCATCGGGCTCTGTGATGGCATATGCGGAAGGCGAGCAGGACAGCCCTGTGTATTCTCTTACTATACGGTATGTATGTGAAGAGACTGTACTTGATGAATTTACGGAAACATATGAAACGGGGCAGGATGTTTCGGGAGCACCTTTTGTTTTCCCTGAAACAATCGAATACGAAGGTGTTACATATGTGCTTGCGGATGATATTACCGAATACGGACAGGAAGGAATGATATGGGAGTCTTCAGAGAATATCTCAATAGATGTTTCTTACCGTACTGCGGATGATTTTGTGACCGAGGGAAATGGTACAGAGCAGATTCCGCCCGAAGGAGGAGAAGAGCCTGCTCCGGAAGATGAAGATGTGACAGAAACTGCAGACAGGCAGGAAAACACTTCGCCTGAAATAAAGCATGCAGTATTTGATTCACCTGTATTCATACCTGATGCATCGCAGGCAAAGCTTCCGGATGTTAAGATTACAGTTCTTGGAACAGAAGAGGTTCCGCTGGCTTCACTTGATTTTCTCAATGAGGAGTTCTGCCTGCTTCACGTTATTCTGTTCGGTATCGGAATAATTGCGCTGGTGGTTTTCGCTGTTATAAACGGCAGGCTTACAAGGCGTATTTCAGAACTGAAAAAAAGGATGCACTAGGAGGTGTTATTATGCTGCAGTATCTTGAGCATGGGACTTTTGGCTTTTGTATTCTTGATGTACTGGCTGCAGTATTTGCAGCAGGAGTTATAGCAGCCGGAGTTTTACGCTACAGAGTTTTACGCGACCGGAAGAGAGAACTCGAAGACGAGCTCTCATCAAAGATGGCTGACAAGGTTATATAGACTGGCATCACCGCTGTTTCCGGCGGGAAATTTAAAGAAGAGATAAAGAAAAAAAACATGAACAGTTCGACTGCAGTTTTCTGCAGTCGTTTTTTGTGATATACTTTCAGTATTATCAATGAATGAGGTTAATATGAAAGCTGCATTTCACACACTTGGATGTAAAGTTAATCAATATGAGACTGAAGCGCTGATAGAGCAGTTCAGGGCTGCAGGCTATGATATAGTTGGAGAGAATGAGACTGCTGATGTATATGTGGTCAATACATGTACAGTAACACATGTTTCGGACAGAAAATCAAGACAGTATATCCGCAGAATGAAAAACAGAAATCCTGACGCTGTAATTGCAGTTACAGGCTGCTATGTTCAGGTCAGTCCCGAGGAGGTCGCAGCAATTCCGGAGGTAGATATTCTTGCGGGAACCAATGAGAAATCACACCTTGCAGGATATATCGGTGAGTTTCTGGCAGAACGAAGAAGACAGGTTCATATTCTTTCGTATGACGAACTTGATTATTACGATGAAACAGGAACCATACAATCGATGGAATCAAAAACAAGAGCATATATCAAGATACAGGAGGGCTGTAACAGATTCTGTTCATACTGCATAATTCCGTATGCGAGAGGAAATGTGAGATCCAGAAAACCATCGGACATACTCAAAGAAGCACGCAGCCTGATAGATGCCGGGTTCCGTGAAGTTGTACTTACCGGAATCAATACTGCGCTTTACGGTACTGAAGAAGGTTTTGTATCAGATGTCAGTGATGAACATGAGAAGACGCTATACGGAATAGAGAAGATAATTTATCTTCTTGACCGTATGGAAGGAGATTTCAGAATAAGGCTGAGCTCTCTTGAACCTACGGTTGTTGATAAGGATTACGTAAGGAGACTTCTCAAATATGACAGACTCTGCCATCATCTTCATCTTTCAGTACAGTCGGGTTCTGATCATGTTCTGTCAATGATGAACAGAAAATATTCGAGAAACGATTATCTTGAAATTGTTGATGTTCTCAGAGAGTGCGACAGTGAATACGGAATCACCACAGATATCATCGCCGGATTTCCGGGTGAGACAGAAGAGGATTTTGGAGATAGTCTCAAAATGGCTGATGAGGCGGGATTTCTCAGAATACATGCATTTCCATATTCCAGGCGCAGGGGCACTGCCGCATATGATATGGAGAACCAGATTCCTGAAGATATCAAGAAGGAGCGCACCAGAAGGCTTATAGACAGGGGAAGTGCCGTGTCAGAAGGTTTCCTCAGAAGAAACATCGGAACCATAAGACGCGTCCTGATTGAAGAGATTCTGGATGATAGCACTGCAGTCGGATATACCGACAACTATATTAAAGTTTATGTTGATAATTATCGGAATGAACCGAATATGTTCTGTGATGTATATCTTACAGGACTTTATAAAGACGGTCTTTTCGGTGAAATATATGATAAGGAGTAATACTATGAGCGACTGTTTGTTTTGCAGGATAGCTGAAGGTGAGATACCTTCAAACAAGGCTTATGAAGATGACAGAATACTTGCTTTTCATGACCTTGAACCGCAGGCTCCTGTCCATGTGCTTGTGATTCCAAAGAAGCATATTTCATCACTTGATGATGTTACAGAAGATGATTCTGAAATTCTGGGATATATCCTCACTAAAATCAAGGATATAGCCGCTTCGCTTGGAATCGATAACGGATACAGAGTGGTTATCAACTGCGGAGAGGACGGACAGCAGACTGTAAGACATCTTCATGTCCACATTCTGGGCAGGAGAAAGATGACATGGCCGCCGGGCTGATACGGGGATTTGTGACTGTGTGCATATGTATACAGTCATTTTTTCTATCTTAAACACAGGGACTATGGTATACTCGTATTGGGAGATAATTATGGAAAAATATCTTGAAGAATACGGAAGATGGCTTGCATCTGAAGAAATACAAAAAGACAGCGAAATATATGAACAGCTTGTACAGATGCGATGGAATGAGAGCGCTATAAAGGAGAATTTCAGCAGATATCTTCATTTTGGAACATCTGGGCTTCGCGGAATTATGGGTGCGGGTACAGATAAGATGAATGTATACATCGTAAGGAAGGTAACGCAGGGAGTAGCCGAATACATGCGGAAGAACTTCGATGATCCGGCAGTTGTTATAGCCTATGATTCCCGCAGAAACAGTTTCGAGTTCGCAAAGGCGACAGCGGAAGTAATGGCGGGAAACGGCATCCCTGTTTACATGTTCAGGGAAATGACACCGGTGCCTGTTTTATCCTATGCAATCAGAAATCTTGATGTCTCGCTTGGAATAGCCGTTACTGCCAGCCATAACAGCAAGGAATACAACGGATACAAAGTATACGGCAGCGATGGATATCAGATTACAGGTGATGTTCCCGCAATGATACTTGATGAAATAGACAGGATAGATATATTTGACGATATCAGGAGAATATCATATGAAGATGCGCTTCTTTATTCCATATGCATATATGTGGATGATGCGATAATTCAGGGGTATTACAGAGAAGTCAGAAAAGCAGTAACAGGAAGAATAAAACGAAGAGCCTTGAGCAGGATGAACAGGTACAGCATGAAGATCCTATATACACCGCTGTACGGGACAGGATATTCGTATGTGTCTGAACTTTGTCCAGGATTTGAATTTCTCGATAGTCAGATTGAACATGACGGGGATTTTCCTACTGCGCCTTATCCCAATCCAGAGAAAGAGAGCGCATTCAGAGAGGCTATACGTGCCTGTGAGGTTTGTGATGCAGACTATATATTTGCAACAGATCCGGACAGTGACAGATTCGGTATGGCAGTGAAAACGCCTGAAGGCTTCAGACTGCTGACAGGCAATGAAATCGGAATTCTTCTCTTCAGCTTCATATGTGAAACACGAAAACTGCAGAAAAACAGCGTAGCATATAGAAGTATTGTAACTACTAATATGGCCGATGCCATTGCGGCAAGGCACAAAGTAGAGATGAAAAAGACTCTCACGGGTTTCAAGTATATTGGAGAAAAGCTCAGTTCTCTTGATGATGAGGGCAGATTTGTATTTGCATTTGAAGAAAGCAACGGATTTCTGGCAGGTACCTATTCTATGGACAAGGACGGTGTATGCACATGTCTTCTTGCTGAGCAGATGATAGGGTATTATGGGGATATCCTCGAAAAACTGGATAAGCTTTACAGAAAATACGGCTATTATGTTAACAGGAACTATGAGTATGCTGCAGATCCCGACAGAATATCAGATGTAATGGCAAAACTGCGCGAGGAGAAGTTATGGGAGAATGCTTCTGTGACAGATTATCTGGACGGGGTTTACGGATTTCCGCAGTCGGATATACTCCAATATACTCTGGGAGACGGCTGCCAGATATATATCAGACCGTCCGGTACTGAGCCCAAACTGAAAGCGTATATATTTTCAAAAGGAAAGACTTACGAAGATGCTGAGAGGATAGCAGACAGCATTATGTCAGATCTTGTAAGGATGATAGAGGGAGACTGAATTGGATTATTACAGAGTTATTATGCATCCTGTTTCAGAATTTCGCCGTTATGGACGGAATACTCTAAGAGGCAGATGGAAAAATGCGGCATTTGTATGCATATTATATCTCATACTCGGCAGTTTTCCGCAGGTTTTATGGGATGTGCTTACTGACAGAATATATCTTGGAGCAGCAGAATATACTGAAGAAGCAGTTTCGGGTTTCTATTCATTCTTCATATATTCAGTATTTATGCTTGGCATGGCAGCATATTTTCTCAATATGAGCAGAGGAAGACAGCAGAATCCTCTTGATGTTCTGAACGGATTTGAGTATATTGCGAAAGCAATGGGACTTGCTTTTATGACATTGCTTTTTACACTGCTGTGGGGAATTCTGTTTATAGTTCCAGGGATAATTGCAGCTGTCAGGTACAGTCAGGCGTTTTATATCCTGGCTGAGCATCCTGAATATTCTGTAATGAGATGCATTAATGAAAGCAAATATCTGATGCATGGCAACAAGTGGAAGTATTTCTTTATGATCCTTTCGTTTTCAGGATGGATAATACTGTCACTTATACCTCTTTCAGTATTTGAGTTCTATATTTCAGATATGGAATATTCAGCGTGGTTTAACCTTGCCGGAACTGTGCTTGCTGTTCCTTTATGCTGGGTGAATGCATATATCAATGCATCATCGGCAGATTTTTACAATGTGCTAATCGGAAAAATGGACTGACCAGGAGATAAGATAAGAAATGAAAAAGAGTTTTATACCACTGCTCTTTGCCGGAGATATCAATGTTTACAGTGTGGCAAGAGCATTTCATGAAGAATACAGGGTGAAGCCTTTTGTATACGGAAAATACATGTCAGGTCCCTGCATGGATACAGGAATCATGAACTATACAGCCAATGAAAATGCTGACAGACAGGATACATTTCTGGAGCTCGTCACTGATTTCGCCAACAGGCACCGCGATGTTGATGTGCTTCTCATAGGCTGCGGAGACAGTTACGTACAGCTTATAGCGGAGAACAAAAAGAATTTCCCTGACAATGTAGTTGCACCTTATATCGATGCTTCACTTATGAATGATCTGATTAACAAGGAAAAATTTTACGAAAGATGCAAAAAGATTGGTGTTGACTATCCTGATACGTTTGTCCACAGAAAGGAAAGAGGATACAGTTTCACTCTTCCTTTTGACGGACCGTTTATCTGTAAGCCTTCAAACGGCATTGAATACTGGAGACATGAATTCGAAGGACAGAAAAAGGTCTACAAGGTTGATACGAGGGAAGAACTCGATGAGGTGCTCAAATCGATTTATGCATCAGGTTACGATGACTCTCTTATTATTCAGAATTTTATACCCGGAGATGATACGTATATGCGAGTGCTTACCAGCTATTCAGGCAAGGATGGAAAGGTTAAGATGATGTGTCTTGGGCATGTTCTTCTTGAGGAGCATACTCCGCACGGCATCGGTAATCACGCTGTCATAATCACTGAGCATAATGAGGAGCTTGAGAATAAGTTCAGGGCGCTTCTCGATGATATAGGGTATGTGGGATTTTCCAATTTCGATATCAAATATGACAGACGCGACGGAAAGTACAAGGTGTTTGAAATCAATACAAGACAGGGCAGATCGAACTATTATGTGACAGGTGCCGGTGCAAATGTTGCCTCGTATTTTGTAAGAGATTATATTTACGATGAGAAACTGGAATTTGAGGCGGTAGATAATGAGAATCTGTGGATGGTAGTTCCGAAGAAGGTTGCATTCACATACATAAAGGAAAAGGAATACAGGGACAAAATGAAGAGACTGATAAGAGAAGGAAGATACGTTAATCCCCTGTATTATGATGAAGACAGAAATATTAAGAGAAGTCTGAGACTTGCAAAATCGATGGCCGGTCACCACGTTAAGTTCAGAAAGTACATGGGTAAGTAATGAAGAATAAAGTTCTTGGTGTAATAGGCGGGATGGGACCGCTTGCAACAGATGTTTTTTACAGAAATATAATAGAATTTACTGACGCTGAATGTGATCAGGACCATATTGATATGGTCATATTAAGTCATGCATCAATGCCCGACAGAACAGAAGCGATAGAGAAAGGAGATCTGTCAGAACTTCTGGCTGAGATGAAAAAAGATTTCAGGATATTAGAAGATGCAGGTGCCACTCTTGCTGTAATTACATGCAATACTGCACATGTTCTGTACAGGCAGATTTCAGAGCTTACGAAAATTCCGGTTATGCATATGCCTCTGGAGACGGCAAAGTATATAAGGAAAAAATATGGAAAAGGAGCAAAGGTGGGGATTCTGGCAACAGACGGAACGATAAAACAGGGAATATATCACAGTGTAATCAGAGAGATGGGTCTTGTACCTGTAGATGTTTCGGAAGAATGTCAGAAGCGTGTCATGAACATTATATATGGATGTGTAAAAAAGGGGCTGCCTGCTGATATGTCTGATGTTGAGGCAGCTGTGAAGCAGCTTGATGAATGCAGCTGCATAGTGCTTGGATGCACTGAGCTTTCAGCTGTTTCAGATGAAGTGTTTGCGGATGACAGATTTATAGATCCGATGAAGATAGCGGCAAGGATTGCAATCCCTGCTGCAGGAGGGAAACTTAGAGATGACAAAAATATTAAAGACATGTGAATACATAGAAAAGTTCAGAGAACTTGGAATACTTGCTGATTTCAGCTGCGATGAAGATAAGGAGATTGAATATATTTCATACAATTCAACAGATGTGCGTACGGGAACTCTTTTTGTGTGCAAGGGGGCTCATTTCCTTGAGAAATATCTTAAGGATGCATGTGAACTTGGCGCATGTGTATATGTGTCAGAGAAGAAATATGATATCGATATGCCGTATATAATTGTAACGGATGTAAGAAAAGCCATATCATATATTGCTGATATGTATTACGACAGTGTGTGGAATAATATTTTCCTGACTGGAATTACAGGAACCAAGGGAAAGTCAAGCACCACATATTTTCTAAAGTCTATTCTGGATGAATACCTCAGGGATATGAAGAAACCCGTAAGTGCTGTAATTTCAGGAATAGATAATTACGATGGTGTTATTTCAGAAGAATCACATCTGACTACGCCTGAAGCATTTGAACTTCAGAAGCATTTTGACAATGCTGTATCAAGCGGAATAGATTATCTTACTATGGAAGTTTCCAGCCAGGCGCTCAAATACGGAAGAACTGAATGTATAACATATGATATAGGTATGTTTCTTAACATCGGACAGGATCACATAAGCGGGATAGAGCATCCCGATTTTGACGACTATTTCAATTCCAAACTTCTTCTGTTCAGACAGTGCAAAACAGCTGTTGTAAATCTGAATACCGACTATGAGAACGAGGTTATAGCGGCTGCGTCAGACGCACCGGCGCTTTTAACCTTTGGTATTGACAGAGAAGATGCGGATTTGTGCGGGTATGATGTAAGGGCAACATCAAAGGGTATAAGGTTCAGAGTAAAGTGTGACAGCTTCGATGAGGAGTTCCGGCTTTCGCTAAGAGGCCTTTTCAATGCGGATAACGCTCTTGCAGCCATAGCTGCAGCATATGTTATGAATATTCCTGTAGATTATATGAAAGCAGGTCTAAGAAAGGCTGCTGTTCCCGGCAGAATGGAGGTCTTCACCAATTCAGAGAAGAATATCGATGTTATTGTCGATTATGCGCATAACAAGATGAGTTTTGAATCTCTCTTCAGATCAACTGTCAAGGAGTATCCCGACAGAAAGATTTTTATTGTGTACGGATGTCCGGGAAAGAAGGCTTTGGCACGGAGAAAAGAGCTTGCAGAAGTTGCAGGAGTTTATGCTGATATGATTTACATAACTGAGGAAGATGCGGGAGAAGAGGATGTCTTCGCTATAAGCCGGGAAATAGCAAAGCATGCAGAAGAAGCCGGTGCGCCGTGGAAGATAATAGTTGACAGAGGTCAGGCTATTAAGACTGCAATAGAAGAGGCTGAAAGCAATGCCGTTATACTCGTTACCGGAAAGGGAAGAGAGACAAGGCAGAAGCGCGGCACTAAATATATTGATACACCATCTGATGTGGATTATGTAAAACAGTACATTTAAGGAGTATGGGTGAACCTATGATAAGAGCAGAAATGGTAAGGGAGTACAAAAGACTCGGGCATGAGGAAAAGGTGCTCCTGTCGAAGAACGGAAAGAAGAAGCCTTCAATAGTCAGGAAAAAGCTCGAGGACAAGATTCCCGACAAACTTGAGGGAACACTGAATGCTGCATTTGCAAAGGCTTTTGAACTTGTATTCAACTACGGAACGGCTGCTATCTCAAAGACTGTCAGTGAAGATAAGGGAAAATATGCAGATACCACAGAGACAGCAGCAACATTTATGGAGGGAACAGTGCTCGGCATTATGGGTGTCGGTGTGCCTGATATTCCGGTGTATACTGCAGTTGTACTGAGAAGTATTTATCAGATTGCAGAAGACTGCGGATTTGATTATGAAAACAAGGCTGAGAAAGCATATATTCTCATGCTGATAGAGTGTTCTCTGTCGAAAGGTGAATATGCGCTGAAAGTAAATGAAGAGCTTGACCGTCTGGCATCGGAAATAGATGATCATGATAAACCGTACTACGGACTTCTTACAGAATATATGAACAGAGCGGCAAAGGCTCTTTCTGATGACATGCTTTACATGAAATTCATCCAGAGCGTTCCTGTTGTAGGAGCTGCAGGAGGTGTATCGAATGCGGTTACGTTAAAAAAAATACGAAGGTTTGCAGAGGTTAAATACAAGAGAAGACAGTTTGGAAACATGCTTAAGCAGCACCCTTGAGGTGCTGTTTTTATGTGGATTAAACTCTTGAATTTACAAAAAGGTTAGGACTTGAAAATGGGAATTAATGGAAGTATAATATGGGTGCAAGGAGATGGAAAAATATGGCAGAAGTGATTACTATAGGAATTTCAATGAAGGACAGAGATTATGCCAAGGCGCTTGCCAGGAATCTTGATTCTGATTTTGATATTGAGATTACAGATGAAAATGACGGTTCCAAAGATATATTTCTGACTGACAACCCTGCTGACAGAAACAGAAACGTTCTTCTGTTCACGGGTACAAGGCAGGATTTTGGGATATACAAATATGACGGGGCAAAACGAATCAGGAAGAATATCATTGATAAGTACTGCAGTCTTTATGACGATTATGTACTTCGATGTACAGGCAGCAGCTGTCGTATCACTGCGTTCTGCTCTCCTGCAGGAGGAACAGGATGTTCAGCAGCAGCACTTGCATATTCCAGAGTTTTGTCAGAGTCGGGCAGGGCATTATATATGACTTTAGATGATATCCCATATGAGGATGGTAATTCAGGGGATGCTCTTTATTCTGTAAACAGGCTTCTTTATATAATGGATGATATGAGATATGATATGAAATCTCTTTTATCAACGACATGGAGAGACAATAAAGGAACTGTCCATTTTAAGTACCTTTATCCATATAATGCTGTTGGGATGCTGGATAAACATTCTATTCAGAGATTTATCGCACAGCTGTCTGAGCATTTTGATTATATTGTAGCCGATACGGGCAGCCGGCTCAGCGGAACGTCAGACGGCGTGATGGAAATATGCGGAGAGATCTTCTGCGTTATAACGGGTTCGTCCAAAGATGATATATTTTTAAGGCATGCTGCAGAGGTATCGGGCAGGGAGATAACCAGAATCAGAAATTTTGCGGATGATGATGAAATTGAGGATATACATATTCTGAGACTTGATGATGTTTCTTCAGGGATGGAGGCGTTTTTCAGAGAAAGGCTTAAAGGAGAGTTATGATTGATGATATATACAGCGTGAGTATGAATATAAGGAGGATAATAGCTGTTTCAGGGATTGAACCGGATGATGAAGCTGTAATAGATGCGATTGAGGAGTATGTTTTCAGTAATTCGAAATATGCATACAGGTCATATGAATACTCCAGGATGCTGATTGATTCTGTATTCAACTGCCTGAGAAAGGATATGGGAATTCTGCAAAAGTACGTGGACGATGACAGCGTGACAGAAATAATGGTAAACGGTCCGGACACCATATTCATAGAGAATTCTGACACAATATTCAGGGCACCTGAACAGTTTTACTCGGTTGATGAACTCGAAGAACTTATAAGAAGAATTGCGGGAAGAGTCCGAAAAGAATTCAATGAGATGAATCCAATCCTTGATGCAAGGCTTGAAGACGGCAGCAGAGTAAACGCGGTATATAAGAATATAGCTCTGGGAGGACCTGTACTGACTGTAAGAAAATTCCCGAAAGAGGCGCTTACAATGGATAAACTGATAGAAAGCGGAACTATAACATATGAGGCTGCAGTATGTCTTGAGGAACTTGTTGCATCTGGATACAGCGTGTTCATATCCGGAGGGACGTCTTCGGGCAAGACAACTTTTTTAAACTGTCTTACAGAGTACATTCCGGAAGATGAAAGACTTATAGTCATCGAAGACTCTGCAGAGCTGCAGGTTAAGAATCATAAAAATGTCATAAGGCTTGAGTGCAGGGCGGCAAATTCACAGGGAATAGGTGCAGTTACAATGACTGATCTTATCAAGTCAAGTCTCAGAATGAGACCATCGAGAATAATTGTCGGAGAAGTAAGAGGCGGAGAGGTTGCAGACATGATAAACGCCAATAACACAGGACATATGGGAAGTCTTTCAACAGGTCACGGAAACTCAATCGAGGGTATGATTAAGAGACTCGAAGCGATGTTTCTACAGGCCACAGATTATCCTATGAGCGCCATTAGAGCTCAGATTTCCGAAGGTATCGATGTGTTTGTGCATCTTCAGAGAATGCCGGACATGACAAGAAAAGTTACAGAAATTGCAGAGGTCACAGGTCTTGAAGGGGAAAGCTATGTTTTAAACAGCCTATACAGATATGTGCCCGGTGAAGGCCTTCAGGCAACAGGAAACGGAATACAAAATGACTACAAATTCAGAATCAGCAAGAACTGACTACAGCGTATATATCTTGAGCAGGCATGATAAACAACTTATATCAGCAGGAGCAGTTTGTGCTTCAGCACTTTTGGGTCTGCTCTTTTTCAGAACAGTTTTTACAGGGGCTGCTGTGCTCCTTCTTATCCCCAGACTTTTTAAGGCATGTTCAAAATACTTTATGGTAAAACGCAGACAGCAGCTCCTTATTCAGTTCAAAGATTTTCTTTATTCACTGTCGGCGTCGATGGCAACCGGAAGAAATATGGGCGAAAGTATAAGGGAGGCCCTTGTAAACCTGAAAAACATCTACGATAATAACGCGCCTATCATACAGGAACTTTCAATTATAGTTTCAGGTCTTGACAACAGAGAAAGCGAAGTGTATCTTCTGTCGGATTTTGCAAAGAGAAGTGCATGCAGAGATATAACGGGTTTTACAGATGTGTATCTTTCTGTAAGAGAAAGCGGGGGCGACATGGAGAAGGCAATATCAAGAACATGTGAGATGCTTATGGATAAGATTACTATAGACAGAGAAATACAGGGTATGCTCAGTCAGAAAAAGGCAGAAGCGAGAATAATATCACTTATGCCTGTAATCATACTTGCAGGACTTAATCTCACTTCTTCCGATTATATTTCACCTCTTTACGAAACTCTGCCAGGAAGACTTATTATGGCAGGATGTCTGGGGGCAATAGGATTTGCATTTTATCTTACTGAAAGAATTACAGATATCAAGGTGTGACATATGAAGAACAGACTGATAAAAATAAGAGAACTGGCCCTCGGCTCATACGATGAGATGAACAGAAGATATCTAAGACTGTTCGGAAGAGACTGCAGTGACAAAGTAACCGAAAGAAGAGAATACATGATGAGGCTTTATGTGACAGTAATTGCGGCTGCTGTTTTGGTTCTCTTTGTATATACTGCAGGACATATAAGGGAAATGAGGGCGTATGGAAAAGATAACGGCGAAGTTGTTTCAATTAAAAGAGATGACGCCGGAAGAACATACAGTCTGATTGTCTCAGCAGGAGGTGAGAAGAGGCAGATAACATTCTATATCTCGCCTGTATCCGAAGACGGAGAATATATAGAACCCAGGGAGTTAAAGCTTCATGATAATACAGATGACAACAGCGGACTTGATGCTGCGCTTCGAAAACTTGTCAAAAGCATCGAGGAAAACCCTGGAAAGAGAACTATTGTGCTTCCTTCCTCTCTTCAAAACGGAACTGAAATCACATACAGCGTCAAAAAAGATTTTACCTGGGTATATATTTTAGCCGGAATGATTCTGTTGCTTGCTGTCATACAAAGATCAAGATATGACAGTCTTGAGAAACAGGAAACTGAAGGACGTGACAGTGTTCTGATGGAACTGCCTCAGTTTCTCAACAAGCTGACTCTGATGATGGGAGGAGGTATTGTAGTGACGGATGCTGTTGATAGAATAATATCTGAATATATTGAGATGAATGATGAAGAAAACTATTTTTACACAAGAATGAGAGATATAAGAAGGGTGGTAATAGAGACAAACAGCAGCTATGAAAAGCAGATACTTAAATTTGCGCAGGATACCGGTGTTCATGAGTTTATAAGAATTGCAAATATTCTTGCCGATAATGTGGAAAAAGGTGCAGAACTTGTATCAAAGCTTGAAGCAGAGAGCAGATATCTGTGGTTCTCCAGAAAAAAGAAAGCAGAGGAACTTGGAAAGATGGCAGAAACCAAACTTACTTTCCCTCTTGTAATTCTGCTGATTTCACTGATACTTATGACTGTTTCTCCTGCGATGATTGAGATGTGAAAGGGGTGTTTAACATATGAAACTGAGATCAAAAAAAGGAATGGAACTTGTGCAGGTGGCAATTCTGATTGCAATAGCAATAGCTCTGGGACTTGTTTTCAAGGACAGCATAGTTGAGTTTGTTCAGGATACATTCGATGCACTTAGCGAAGGCGGTTTCAACGATGAAATCTAAAAGAGGCAGCACTATGGTTGAAGCAGCTGTCGTATTCCCTCTTGTAATTCTATCAATAGTTTCTGTTGCATATATGATGATAGGTATGTTTCAGATTGTCTCTGAAATCAGCATGTTCCATACTGCACTCAGAGAGGAGGCCGGACTTTTGACGCAGACTTATGAGATAAGTCCGAAATCCGTTAGAGACTATGATTTTTCCGGCAAATCTGACAGAGTCAGTTCTGAGACAGAGGTAAGATTCAGGCGCGGAGCACTGCTTGATGAGGGAATATTTGAAATGGAAGGGTATGCATACAGAATAAAAGAAGAGGATTATATAAGAAAGTGTGATTATGCCCGCTATGAATAAGAAGGGAATGACGACAGTATTTGTGACAATAGTCGCAGGTTCTGTAATATCACTTGTAATATGCTTTGTGACACTGGCGTGCAGGGAGGCTGCAGTAAGCTATTCAGAAAGTGTGATGAATCTTGCAGGCAGATCTGTTCTTGCAGAGTTTGACAGAGATTTAAAGAAGAGGTACGGACTAATAGCCTTTTATGGTCAGAAGGATGAAATAGAGGAAAAGATTCTTGACTATTCTTCATATGCACTGGATAAAAGGCAGTATGTAAGAATAGGTGATATAGAGGCTGATCTCAAGGATTTTTCTCTTGGTGACAGAAGTGTATTTGAGAATGAAATAAGAGAGTATACTGAGTATTATCTGCCGTTTCTTGCACTGGACCGTAAGGAGCGAGGCCCTGTGACAACCGGAAAAAGAGTGCTCAGAAACAGCGAAATACTCTCTCAGATGCCTTCTAATGCATTTGAAGATATATCTGACAGCACAGATATTATTGGAACAATAAAAAATTTATCGTCAATAAGTGACCTTTTCAGAGCAGGTACCATGAAGTACTATTCAAACCTTTATATTTTCAGCAAGTTCTATTCAGGGCAGAGCACCGATTATAAAGATGATTCTTTTTTCAGGAATGAAGTTGAATACATTATAGCCGGTGAAAACAGTGATGATGAGAATCTGTCTGAGATACGAAAGAAAATTATCGGTATAAGGACAGCACTTAATCTCATATATCTTCAAAATGACAGCGGAAAGCAGGCTGCTGCTCTTGCTGCAGCCCAGCTCATAACTCCGGGGCCTGAAGCTGAAATTACAAAAACTTTTCTGATTGCGTCCTGGGCAGCGGCAGAGGCCCAAAACGACTGGAAACTCCTCATTGAGGGCAGAAATGTGCCTGTATACAAGGATGATGGGAGCTGGGCTACTGATATCTCATATGTGACAGATCAGGTTGCAGACAGAGCTTATCCTGAGAGTGAAGCAGGTTTCTGTTATGATGAATACCTTATGATTCTGCTTTATTCAATAAAAGATGAAGTTAAATATGCAAGAATGATGGATCTGATTGAGATTAACATGAAGGGTACATGCAGAGCCGGAATGAAGCTGAAGGATATGTACAGAGGGTTTTCGTTCAGTGTACAGATAAACGGAAGAAAGCATGAATATATGGAAAAATACTAAAAGAGGATCTGTAACTTTAGAGGCTGCGATAATTCTCCCTGTTTTTATCATAGCGGCAGTTACAGTATCGTACTGCATCAATCTTGCTGTCGCAACAGAGAGCGTTACAAGTGCAGTATGTGATGAAGCAAGACCTGCAGCACAGAGAATGTATATCGTTCCAGTGCCTGCAGGAATTGCACGCAATATGGAAAACAGAGTTGCAGATGACGGAGTGTTTGTGGATCGTTATGACGTAACTTCTGTCAGATTCATAAATGATACAGTGTATTTGAAATCAGAGTTTACTGTTAAAAACAGAATGCCTGTCAGACTGAGAGATGATTTTACCATAAGCTGTGATATAAAGTTCAGAGGTTTCACGGGAAGGGAAAACAGGGGAACACTGTTTACATTCGATGAGATGGAAAAAGATGACGGAAGCGCAATCGTATGGGTGTTTCCTGCTGCAGGTGAAAGATATCACAAAGAAACTTGTTCATATATTGAGGTTTGTCCAAGACAGATGGTCTTATCGTCTGAAATCAGGAGAAAATACAGTCCATGCAGACTTTGCAGGCCTGAGGACCTGTCGGACGGTCAGTTTGTCTACTGTTTTATAACTTCAGGACGTGCTTTTCATACAGGAGAATGCACAACTGTGGACAGATACGTTGTATCAATGACAAGAAGGCAGGCAGCGGAAGAAGGCTACAGCCCGTGCAGCAGATGCGGAGGTGGATGATGTGACAGCGGGAATACATAATTTTGAAATTATATATGATAAAGATGAAATACATGCATATGAAAAAGAAATTGTATCAGAGGGAATATGCAGAAGTTTTATACCGGCGTCTTTTTTCAGAGAAGACGACATGCTTAAGGTCATATATACATATGACGGGTATCTCAGAATACGGGAATGCAGATTCAGAGAAATCATACAGCTTCTTAATCTTGTGGAGAGGGTCATTAAAGATGTTGAGGATGCGATGGACTGTTTCATCGATATCAACAGAATCAGCTTTTCGATAGATACTGTTTTTTATGATCAGAAAAGAGAAGATGTTAGGATGGCATTTCTCGTGGCTGAAGACGGAACAGTGTTTTCACAGAGAATAGCATCTTTTATAGCCAGCCTGAAAGAAGTGTATGACGGACCGGGCAGGGGAATAATAGACAGACTGTCAAAAAGCATAATGACAGACAATCTTTCATTTGATACAATCCGTGATACTGTAAGTGATGTCAAGGCGGAAGTGTTAAGACTTGGAATTGTGTGAAATCTTCGTATATTGCTTTTATATCACACAGAATATATAATTATTATCATCAAAGGAAAAGGATGATAATATGATAAACACTACTATTGAAAAGTTTCTGAGCGAGTCAAGAGAAGCTCTTTTATCAAAGGAATTACTTCAGCATTTCAATTATACAAGAGAGGAAATGTCTGATTTCATAGACGAGACAAGATGGTATGACATTATGAAATCCATCATCATACATGGAAGCTACAGAGCTGAAACCGTGGTCGATATGTTGAAGGCTGTTACTGACAATATCTGTGATGAGCCTGAAGGAGGATGGGTGAAGTTTATCTGCGATGAAACAGTTGCCAGGCTTTATCCTGATAATTTTACTGAGCGTGGAACCGAGATGCAGCACAAGGCGATGTATTTTATACTCGAAAACTACAGGTGCATACTTAAATTTGAGAAATCACTACGGTCCTTTTCGCCTGTTGATGATTTCATGCTCTGTGATGAGGATGAAATAGAGTCAAGTCATAACAGTATTGAATACAGAACATTTTTAAAGTTCTGGGATGAGTACTATATATATGAGTTCATGAGAATGAACAGGGAAATTACGCCTTTCAATACACTGGGACATATTGCCGGTGTTCATCATGTTGCAACATTCATAGGGCGGCAGTTTGTAAGCAGCAGTGTACCCATTGATCTGCCTCTTCTTTCAGCGGCGGCAGCATCACATGATATTGGAAAATTCGGATGCACCGAGCAGGAGAAGGCAAGAATACCGTATCTTCATTATTACTATATCAATGAACTGTGCTTCAGGCTTGATATGCCTATGATAGGACATATCGCCGGAAATCATTCGACGTGGGATCTTGAACTTGAGAATCTTTCCATAGAGAATCTTCTTCTAATTTATGCCGATTTCAGAGTAAGAAGCAGCAGAATAAACGGCAGTGAAAAAGTCGGCTTCTACTCTCTTGATGATGCATTCAGCATAATCCTTTCAAAGCTTGACAATATGGATGAAGCCAAGAAGTCAAGATATGAGAAGGTATATATGAAACTGAAGGATTTTGAAAGATACATGGAGAACATGGGTGTAGAAACCAATCTTTCCGGAAAACCTTCAGGCGAGATTGCAAGCAGATCAAAGGATACCGCTCTGCTTATGGGCAATGATGCAGTCGAGAATCTTAAGTACATTGCAATAGAGCATAATATTCGAATTATGAGCATATTTAATGATGAAGCTGCTTTCGGATCGCTTCTTGAGTCAGCCAGAACAGAGAAAAAAGGATCCAATTTGAGGTCGTTCCTGAATATATTTGATGAGTATTCCACATATATGACTAAGCAGGAAAAGATGATGACACTTCATTTTCTTTACGATGCTCTGTCACATAAGGAAGGTGACATCAGAAGACAGGCTGCAGCCATAATGGGTAAAATTATAGCATCATATAAGGATCCTCTCAGGAAGGAACTTCCGGAAAACGTGGAGGATTCATATGATGATTCCATAGAAATATGGAACTACTATCTTAACAGAATAGTATTCCCGGGGCACAGAGTGACAGACCAGCACAGGAGCTGGATAAGATATACGCTCAAGATAATACTGCAGACACTTGTTGCGAAACTTTCAGGCAAGAGGGTACGCCTGTTTATAGGAGAGTTTTTCAAGCTGTTCGACATGGAGGAGATGAGCGACAACGCTGCTTTTGTTCTTCTTGATTCAGCACTGTATATCAATACTTCGCTGTATACAGAAGAGCTTATCTTCCATATGCTGGATATGATGATGTGTGCATCC
Organism: Bacillota bacterium; assembly: GCA_016293805.1. Classification (GTDB taxonomy): domain Bacteria; phylum Bacillota; class Clostridia; order Peptostreptococcales; family Anaerovoracaceae; genus UMGS973. Next base: position 49,557 of record JAEDDI010000001.1, read on the forward strand.
ATGCGAAAGAGAATCGAAGTAAAGATAGCAGTGCTGCGCCTTTGCGAGCAGCTTTCAAAGATGCCTGACCTGTGTGAAGAGGCAAGCGGAAGAATATCACTTATTCTCGCTAATCTTGATTCTCTTGATTATGAGAATATCAGTGCTGCATACATACTCAGAAAAACCAGACGAAATCTTACAGATTCAGGTCTTACTGATCAGACTATAATACGCGTACTCACACCGGACAACAGAGATGCTGTATCATCTCTTCTCAGAGAGGACCTTAAGGTGGGAACACCGTGGATACTGAAGACGATAAATATAGAGTTTCTTTTGGACTACACCCGGTATGATGCAACAAACGGAAGAGATTTCTATCTGGCTTCGCATTTTTCAAACCTTCTTAAAGTAAGCGAGAAGGTAACAGTAAGATGTCAGGCGGGAGAATCACTTATTTCAGTATGTGAAAAGCTGCCTATGGATCAGGTAAATGAAATAGTCATCGAGCTTTCCAAGGGCCTTGAAATAGGGGATTACCAGTTCTCCAAGTATATTCCGCATTACCTTGGCAGAATATGCCTTCTTCTTTCACCGGGTGAGTTTAATGAATTCATAGGTAATCTTGCAGGAATGGTCGACAGCAGCAATGACAAGATTAGTTCTGTTGCACTCCATACACTGGGAGAGATACTTGAAAACTATTCGCTTTACAGACATAAAGAGAACGAATCTGCAGCATCATATATACAGAGAAGACAGCAAATGCTGGGGCTTTTACTTAAGGGCATGTCAAATTATCATGAATCTGTCAGTCAGGAAGCATTTACATCTCTTGGTATATATATATTCGGAAGTGATGTTCTTACTGAAAAAGAAAAGTTTGATGATTTCAGATACATATACAAGAAGATGCTGACTCTGATAAATCATTCAGAGTCAAACGATATTAATTTTTATACAAATGCTGCAGCTTTAAACCATGTTTACAGATTTGTTTCAGAATATACATTCAATCACGGGCAGATGAATCTTCCGGAAAACAAAAAGATTGCGTTCTTCCCGGGTACATTTGATCCGTTTTCGCTGGGGCATCGGGGTATCGTCAATGCCATCAAAAATGAAGGATTTGAGACTTATCTTGCACTTGATGAGTTTTCCTGGTCAAAGAACACTCAGCCGAGAATGCTGAGAAGACAGATTATAACCATGTCTGTCGCACCGGAACCTGATGTTTTCATGTTTCCTGATGATTTTCCTGTGAACATAGCGAATCCGTCGGATCTGCGCAAACTGAAGAACCTGTTTCCGGGCAAGGAAGTATACATGGTTGCGGGCTCAGACGTTATAATCAATGCCTCATCTTACAGGGCTGAACCTGTCAGAGATTCGATTCATTCGATGAATCATGTTATATTCAGGCGTGAAAGTCAGGAAATAGGTGAATCTAAACTCGATGCCTTAAGGGAAGCTTATGATAAGATTACGGGGGAAATACATGAGCTGACTCTGCCTGTATACCTTGAGGATATCTCATCTACACAGATAAGAGACAACATCGACTACGGAAGAGATATTTCAAAACTGATAGATCCGGTGGCGCAGAATTATATATATGACAACTCTCTTTATCTGAGAGAACCTATGAACAAGAGCATTCTCGAGGCCAAGGATATGCTCATTGAGAACATCAGTGAAGTAGACCATAAACTTATGGAAGAGATGCACATAAGGTATCTTGAGCGCACTACAAAGCGCGGAAGGATAATGGATTATCTTGATTCTGAAGGTGTACATGTAACTATTCTCCGTGACAGAAAAAAAGAAATGATAGGATTTGCCGCATATCATGAACTTGAGGCAAACGATCTGTTTGAGGAGTTTGGTGATATTAATCTGGCAAATTATCTAAGACAGAAATCTCCGGGAAGAATGCTGGTTATACGCACCATATACATAGACGATTCTGTTGATATAATGATGAATGTAAAGATACTTCTTACAGAAATACTGGCTGAGGCATGTAAGAAAAACCTTATATATTCCGTATATCATCCTATTGAAGACAAGGCCAGCAGTGTTGTCAATGACGTCCTTACAAGACTTGGATTTCTCAAGATAAAGCTTGACGGCAGCGAGACAATGATATATGAAGTGGATATGTCTAATCCGATTGTTGTTATAGAGAATATGAATACAGTCATCAAGACGCCTTTCAATACAAATGAGAAAGTGCTCAAGGTATTCGAAGAGACTCACGCACAGCTTCAGAGGGCACTTGCAGGACTTGAACCGGGGAACCTTGTTCTTTCGTTCAATTCCGGTATCATGAACCAGAAGATTATTAAAATGGTTACACAGGCTAACGACGTTCCATGCATACCAAGGAAAGAAAAAAAGCTCGGACCTCTTATGTGCGTGCCGTTTGGAAAGATTCTCAGCGGTACAGTTGTTCCGAATACCGTGACAAAGACACTTCATACAGAGAAGAAATTCACAAGGCTTCTCGATAAGTTTGAAATAGTTGAGTATCCTATGTACGCCACTATTGCAAACCAGATAAAGACTATAAAATCATTTAACAGGTCAGTAATCCTTGTCGATGATATCCTTCACAAGGGATACAGAATCAAATATCTCGACAAGTATTTTAAGCTGAACGGAGTGACAATAGAACAAATGATAGTGGGTGTACTGTCAGGAAGAGGCAAGGATCTGATGAAACTTCAGGGAAGAGATGTGGACAGTGCATACTTCATTCCAAATATGAGAGAGTGGTTTGTAGAGTCAACAATGTATCCTTTCATAGGTGGAGACAGTATTGAGACAAGCGAGAAGACAAGGGCAAACCTTATACCGTCGATAAACCTCATACCTCCTTTTGCAGCCCCTGGATTTCTGTATACGCATGATTACGAGGCAGTATACAACCTTGCTGACACCTGTCTTGAAAATGCATATAAAGTATTTCGTGTACTGGAGGAGGAGTATCAGAATACATTTGAAAGACAGCTTACAATCAGAAGACTCTCAGATGTAATCAAGCAGCCTAGAATGCCTAACGGTGCAGACAGGCTTTCCGTTGATTTTGACCTGTCGCCGTCTTCATATATGAAAGACTATAAAGACAGGCTGCTTAGACTTAAGAAGGCAATGTTATGATAAGACTGGACAGATTATTTAATAAAGAATGTATAGAAAGAATAAGCGAGAACACTGTTCTTGTTAATAAGGGTGCGCTGTCGTTTGACAGAAAGATAAGAATAAATATCGCAGCAATGGGTGACGTGGGCGGAACTCTTCTATTGGGACTAAGACTCCTGGGAGGAGAATATATCGAAAGTATCGGTATTTACGACCTGAACGAGAAAGTTCTGAGAAGATATGAAAGAGAAATTAATCAGGTCCATTATCCGGACGGAAGGAACGTGCCGAGGGTAGATATTATATCGTTTGATGATGTTTTCTCATGCGATGTTTTCGTGTTCTGCGCAACCAGGGGAATACCTTCTCTGGATAACAGAGGAGATGTCAGAATGGCGCAGTTTGAGGCAAATCGTCCGCTTATTGAACTTTATGCCAGGAAAGCGGCGGATGACCGTTTCAATGGTATTTTTGCAGTTGTATCTGATCCTGTGGATCCTCTCTGCAAGGCTGCGGTTCTTGCAGGAGCAGATCCGGCAAGAACAAGAGGATACGGTCTGGGCGTCATGAATGCAAGAGCAAGGTATTATGCGGAGAAGGACAGCAGATTCAGATCTTATCTTGAGAACGGACGAGCGTACGGGCCTCATGGAGAGGATCTTGTAATCTGTAATGATATATACAATTATGATGATAGTATTTCACGAGAGCTTACTGAACTTGCCGTCAAATCCAATCTTGTGACAAGAGAGGACGGTTTTAAACCGTATATTGCACCGGCAATGTCATCTGCAGCCCTTTCAATTCTTGAGACTGTAAAGGGAGGCTGGAATTATTCATCGGTATATACAGGCAGTGTGTTTCTCGGATGCAGAAACAGAATTTCAGGAGAGTATACTGAAGTGGAAAACCCTGTTCTGGATGATTCTTTGTATAACAGAATAAGTCATGCTGCCGATAATCTCAGGAAGGTACTGTAATGGGACTTTTAGTAATTAAGCCAAGACCAAGCTACGGAACAAACAGCAGATTTGAGGAAATACTGGAATATGCGCTTTCAGGTACTGAACATCAGGTTGTAACTTCTGTATCAGAACTTGAGAGAATGGATGTAAAGGGCAGGAGAATTCTTTTTGCAGTATCATTGGGTATTTCAGGTATTAACAGCGGTCTTTATGCTGTTTTGGAGTATTTGAGGATGAGAAGTGACGCTCTGGAAGGGTGTGTCGGCGGTGTGATTCTCGACGGTAAGTCGGAACTTTACACTAAGTCGGTTGGAAGAAGCGTGGTATTTACTGCAAATCTTGCCGGATGCTCTTTTCCAGGAAGGTGTCTTGTCGAAGGAACCGGAACTCTCAAGAATTACAATCTGCAGGCAAAGAACAATAATACGGATAATATGAGCGCATACAGATCCGCTGCAAGGACTCTTGTTGAGAATATACTTGGTTTTGAACATACCAGAAAGAAGAATCCGAAGATTCTTGTGCTTCATGCAAGTGATGAGGCAACCTCGAATACACTTGCCCTTTGGAATATGATAAAGGAGAAGTTGCCGGAATGCTCATTCAAAGAGATTTCTCTGAGAAACGGTCACATCATGGACTGCAGAGGATGTGCTTATGAGGTATGCAGGCATTACAGTGAAAAGGGAACATGCTTTTATGGCGGACCTATTGCAGAGACTGTTTATCCTGCTGTACTTGAATGTGATGCTCTTGTAATGATTTGTCCGAACTATAACGATGCACTGAGCGGAAACCTTACAGCCTTTGTAAACAGGCTGACTTCCCTGTATGTGAATCACAGATTTTATGACAAGTCACTGTTTGGGATAATTGTATCGGGATATTCAGGATGCGATATTGTGGCAGAGCAGCTTATATCAGGAATAAATATGAACAAGACATTTGCACTGCCGGGAAGATTTGCAATAATGGAAACTGCAGGAAGTCCGAAGGAGATTCTTTCTTCGCCAGGTCTTGAACAAAGAGCTGAGCGATTTGTTTTGAATATGCGGCAATACTTAATAGAAAGCTAGACTCGCGCTGAAAGGTGCGAGTTTTTTATATGTATGGGTTTTAATACAATGAAAATATGATATAATATGCTTCGAGGTAAATTTATGAGACATATTGACAGGAAAGACTCAAGAGATGAGGATGAACGGAGAGTGAAGAGTGCAAGTGCAGGAATCGCACTTATACTGCTTCTGGTAATAGCCGTAATATCATTAATCTCTTTTATTGTTGAAATGAAGTTCGGCAAAAAAGCCGGTACACTTGTGCTTATTATCATAGCGGCTCTTCTTGCCGCATACTTGTACAGAAAGGAGATCGGAAACTTTTTCCGAAGAAACAGATGATTAAGGTTAGAGAACTTTCGTGTGGAGCAAGACTTGTAATGGAGAAGATACCATATGTGCAGTCTGTTTCCATGGGAATATGGGTTAAGGCAGGTTCGGTCAATGAAACTGAAGATACAGCAGGAATATCACACTTTATCGAACATATGATGTTCAAGGGCACCTCAAAGAGAAGCGCAAAGGCGATTGCATCAGATGCAGACAGAATAGCAGGACAGATAAATGCATTCACAGGCAAGGAGGCTACATGCTACTATATGAAGACTCTTTCATCAAACATGGAAAAGGGTGCGGAAATTCTTCTGGACATGTTTCTTGAATCGCTTTTCGATGAGGAGGAGATGAACAGAGAGAGAATGGTAATCCTCGAGGAGATGAAGATGATTGAGGATTCACCGGAGGATGATATTCATGATATAATTGCTGAACTTTCGTTTGACGGAAAGCGACTTGCAAACAGCATTATCGGGACAGAAAAGTCACTTTACGGAATCACCCATGATACGATTGCAGATTATGTCAGAAGGGAATATACAGCTGACAGTATAGTAGTATCGGTATCCGGAAATTTTGATGAAGATGCTGTTTTTGCGGTATTCGACGGTAAATTTGACAGACTGAAAAAACACAAGGAAAGCCTTCCTGATGAGAACAACGTTATATACAAACCGCGATTCAGATCCAAGGTAAAGGATATAGAGCAGAGTCACATATGCATTTCTGCTCCGTCGATATACAGAGAAGATTCAAGATTTCATGCAGCGACAATACTTAACAATATAATGGGAGGAAGCATGAGTTCACGGCTTTTCCAGAACATCAGAGAAGAGAAGGGGCTTGCATATTCGGTTTACTCAATGAACAGTGCATATACCAGTGACGGATACTACTGCATTTATGCAGGAGTAAGTCATGACAAGATTCATGCCTGCATGGAAGGAATAAGGAGTGAACTTGATAATCTTAAGAGAAAAGGTATTTCCGGTGAAGAAATAGACATAGCCAAAGAACAGATAAAGGGAAGCTATATCTACAGCATGGAAAATACAAACAGCAGAATGTTCAGCATAGGTAGAAATCTTCTTCTTGATAATGTCATCCATGAGACAGAAGAAGTTATAGAGGAGATGAACCGGGTTGATAAAGATGCTGTGGATCAGGTATCCGCCCTTATAACAGATATCGATAAGTACTGCGGTGCAGTCATCTCAGATAAAGAAGTTGACGTTGAGGAATATTTAAAGAACTGATATGAAGATTAAGATTAAATCAATAAGCGGAATACTTCCCGAATACGAGACAGAAGGTTCTGCAGGAATGGATGTCAGAGCGTATACTGAAGAGGATATCGTGATTAAACCGGGAAAAAGAGTACTTGTTCCTACAGGGCTTTTCATGGAAATACCAAAGGGATGTGAAGCGCAGATAAGAGCAAGATCAGGACTTGCAATCAGGAACGGAATAACGATGATTAACGGAATAGGAACGATTGATTCCGATTACAGAGGAGAGATTAAAATTCCTCTGGTTAATCTCGGAGATGAATCCTTTGTTATAAAAAACGGAGACAGGATTGCCCAGATGGTTATTTCAAGATATGAAACTGTTTCATGGGAGAAGGTGTCAGAAGTGGGTGAGACGATACGCGGAAACGGAGGTTTTGGGCATACGGGAGTATAAAATGATAACGAGAGAGGAACTTGAAAAAAGAGAATACATGATTCTTTCAGAATATGCAGCAAAGGCGGCTCAGTCGAAAGGCAGAGCATATGATGAGGAAGAATGCGAGATGAGAACATGTTTTCAGCGCGACAGAGACAGGATAGTTCATTCAAAATCCTTCAGACGTCTTATGCATAAGACACAGGTTTTCATAGCTCCCGAGGGAGATCATTTCAGAACAAGGCTTACTCATACTCTGGAAGTGGCACAGATAGCAAAGACTATAGCAAGAGGACTTGGCCTTAATGAAGATCTTACTGAAGCTATTGCCCTTGGACATGACCTTGGACATACACCTTTTGGACATAACGGTGAAGTAGTGCTGAACAGGATTCATAAGGACGGATTTCGTCATAATGAACAGAGCCTTCGTGTTGTCGATGTTCTCGAATGGCATAACAGCAGAAGAGGTATGAATCTCACAATGGAAGTCCGTGACGGAATACTCAATCATACAGGTCCCGGCAGGCCTTTTACGCTGGAGGGTCAGATTGTTAAAATCAGCGACAGAATAGCGTACATAAATCACGACATCGATGATGCCCTGAGATCGGGAGTAATATCCTGTTCTGATCTTCCCGGTGAATGCATACAGTATCTTGGGGCCACACATGGTCAGAGAATAGATACGCTTGTACGTGATATGATAACAGAAAGTGACGGAAGGGACGAAATATCCCAAAGCAGTGAATGTGCAGAATATATGACTATGCTTCGCTCGTTCATGTTCGAAAATGTATATCACAATGATAAGGTCAAGAAGATAGAAGAACTCCAGCACGTTGAGAACATTATTGAAACGCTGTATGGATACTATATGAAATATCCGGAAGAGCTTCCGTCGGATATGTTTGAATATCTGGACAGGTATGATACTGCTGAGATGGTTAAGGATTATGTTGCAGGAATGACTGACAGATACTCAACCAGACTCTTCAACCGGCTTATACCTGGATAATGATTGCATCCGCAACCGGATGCTTTTTTTGATGATATAAAAAAAGGGTATGCTTTTTTTACAGCGTATATAGATATAAGGATAATATTGGAGGTATATATGGCCGGGACAGGTTTTGTTGACGAGATCAAAGACAAATGCAATATTGTTGATGTTATCGGCAGAGTTGTCTCTCTGAAGAGAGCGGGATCAAATTACAAGGGAATATGCCCCTTCCACAAGGAGAAGACACCTTCCTTTGTTGTTTCAGAGCAGAAGCAGATATTCACATGTTTCGGATGCGGAGCAACAGGAAATGTAATATCATTTGTCGAAAAATACTATAACCTGGACTTCATGGATGCATGCTATAAGCTGGGTGAAGAGTACGGTATAGAGATAAGGAGAGGAAGTCCGCGGGACAGGGAGCGTATTGAAAGACTCTATGAGACAAACAGAATTGCAGCCAGATACTTTTTTGATAATATCAGAAAACCGGGAAGCCCCGGGCTTGCGTATATGATTTCAAGAGGTATTTCAGTTGATACAATCAAGAAATTCGGTATAGGATATGCAGATGAATCCTGGGACGGTCTTTTAAATCACATGAAGAGCCGCGGAATTGATGAGGGTATTCTTATGAGTCTTGGACTTGTTTCAAAGTCAGGAGACAGGTATTATGATAAATTCAGAAACAGAGTTATGTTTCCGATAATCAATTCAAGAGGAAAGGTGATAGGATTCGGAGGAAGAATACTCGGTGACGGGATGCCGAAATACCTCAATTCACCCGAGTCGGAAGTTTTTCTGAAAAAGAACAACCTGTACGGCATTAATCTGACAAGATCAGATATGGCATCAAAAGATCAGGCTATACTTGTAGAAGGATATATGGATGTTGTCTCTCTTTATCAGGCAGGAGTAACTAACGTGTCAGCATCGCTTGGAACAGCACTTACGGATAATCAGGCAAAACTGATTTCAAGATACACGAAGAATGTAGTATTATCTTATGATTCGGACCAGGCTGGAAGAAATGCTGCCCTAAGGGGTATAGATATACTTCACAGTCAGGGGCTTAAACCGAAGGTTCTTCATGTTACAGACGGCAAAGATCCTGACGAATTCATAAAAAAACATGGAAAACTCGCTTTTGATGAACTTGTCGATAAAGCAGCATACTATGCTGACTACAAGATAGACTCACTTGTACGAAGATTTGATCTTGAGAAAACAGACGGCAGAATAGATTTTATTAAAGAGGCAGTTAAGGTTCTCAATACACTTGGACCTGCAGAAAGAGATTTGTATATCGGGAAACTGTCAGAACTTTCAGGTGTTTCCGAAGGTGCCATACGGCTTGAGCTTTCCGGAAGAAAAGATGTTCCTCAGACACACGGGCAAAGGCATGATGCTGAGATTAAAGATACAGGATTAACGCCTGTTGAGAAGAATCTCATTAAGATTCTGATAAATGACAAATCGTATTTCAATGAAATAAATGATAATTGTGATGCGTTTAAAAGTATCACCGGAAAAAACATATTCGATGGTATTGCGGCACTCATTACAGAGTACGATGAGATAAATACCGACAGGCTGAGAGATTTACTAGATGAGACGTCACTTGCAGCACTTGATGACATCTCTGAGAATGTAATTATCGGAGGCAAGGAAAAAGAAGTTCTTGATGACTGTATCAACAGAATCAGGATTCAGAAACTTCAGAACAGATATTCACAGATTTCATCAATACTTGATCTTACTGATGACAGTGAGAAGATAAGAGAGCTTATGATGGAGCAGATGGAAATTCAAAAGGAACTTCAGAGAAGGAGACACTGAAATGACAAATGAGCAATACATAAACGATCTTAAGGAAAAAGCCGCTTCAAACGGAGGCAAACTCACATATGACGAGATAAACGATGTTCTCAATAATGCGGATCTTGACAAGGAAAAGGTTGATGAAATCTATGAAAAGATAATGGAGATGGGTATTTCCATTGATATAGATTCAGATGTCAGCGAAAGTTCGGATATAGATGCAGTTTCCGATGAAGAAGATGATGATATGGATGAAAAAGAAACAGTCATCGATATTGAAAATACGCTGCCTAAATCTATTGCTGTAGATGATCCGGTTCGTATGTACCTTAAGGAAATAGGCAAGGTTCCTCTGCTTTCGGCAGAAGAGGAAATAGAACTTGCCAAGAGAATGGAGGCAGGAGACGAAGAGGCAAAGAAGAAACTGTGTGAGGCGAATCTCAGACTGGTTGTAAGTATTGCAAAAAGATACGTCGGAAGAGGCATGCTTTTCCTTGATCTGATACAGGAAGGCAATCTGGGCCTTATCAAAGCAGTTGACAAGTTTGACTGGCGCAAGGGATACAAGTTTTCAACTTATGCTACATGGTGGATAAGACAGGCTATTACCCGTTCGATTGCAGATCAGGCGAGGACAATCAGAATTCCGGTTCATATGGTAGAAACTATCAATAAGCTGATTCGCGTATCAAGACAGCTGCTGCAGGAACTTGGAAGGGAACCAAGCCCCGAAGAGATTGCCAAGGAAATGGATATAACAGAAGAGAAGGTAAGAGAAATACTCAAGATTGCACAGGAGCCGGTTTCGCTTGAAACACCTATAGGCGAAGAAGAAGATTCACATCTTGGAGATTTCATTCCAGATGATGATGTTCCTGCACCTGCGGAAGCCGCTGCTTTTACCATGCTCAAGGAACAGCTTATTGAAGTGCTTGATACTCTTACTGAGAGGGAGCAGAAAGTACTTACTCTCAGATTCGGTCTTGAAGACGGTCATGCAAGAACACTAGAGGAAGTGGGCAGACAGTTCGATGTAACAAGAGAAAGAATAAGACAGATTGAAGCAAAAGCATTGAGAAAACTCAGACACCCTAGCAGGAGTAAGAAGTTAAAGGATTATCTTGAATAAATGATTAGATTAAGTGACAGGCTGCAGGTTATTGCAGATCAGATAACGCCGGGAGAGACTGTGTGCGATATAGGCACAGATCACGGCTTCCTTCCTCTTTATCTATATGAGAGGAATATAGCATCTCATGTTATACTGGCTGATATAAGCAGCGGTTCTCTCGAGAAGGCACGTGAAAACTGTGAAATATACTATCCTGGAATCAGGTTCGACTTAAGACTTGGAAACGGACTTGAAGTTATAAGTGAAGGAGAGGCGGATACTGTAGTTATAGCGGGCATGGGAGGAATTCTTATGTCTGAAATTCTGCAGGCTGATATGAATAAGACTAAATCAGTTAAGAAATTCATTTTTCAGCCCCGTTCAGCATCCGGCAGACTGAGACACTGGCTGTTAACCAGCGGATTTGAAATTACGTCCGACAGACTCGTTGAAGAAGGAAGATTCATATGCAGTGTAATAACTGCGGTTCCGGCTGCGAAACCGTCTGACTGCAGTTTCAGTGAAGATGATATACGAATGGAAATTCCAGAGTATATCAGAGATGAAGAGCTTGCAGACGAGTATATCAGAAGGCGGATTGAGATGGAAAAGAGAGTTCTTTCAGGGCTTTCTGAAGCTTCCGAAAAATGGACCGAAAAGACAGAGAAGACAAAATCAGATATTGAATACCTGGAGGGATTGCTATGCTGTTCAGCGAATTTATAAATGAATTGAGATGTATTATTTCAGAGGACATGCAGGAAGAATGGGATAACAGCGGAATACAGATAAAGACAGATGACAGTGAAATCAGACGTGTGCTGGTTGCACTTGAAATTACATCGGATGTTATAGATGAGGCTGTAGAAAAGGATGTCCAGATTATTATAACTCATCATCCACTTCTGTTTAACGGAATAAAAACCGTTGATACGGACAATGCGTCAGGCAGATATATTACAAGGCTTGTAAGAAACGGAATCAATGTATATTCTTGTCATACGAATTTTGATAAAATGGCAGGTGGAAATAACGACTATATATGTGATATCCTGGATCTGGATGAGGTTGGAATTCTGTTTGATGAGGAGTTTACAAGATGCGGATACTGTCCTGAGCGTACTCTTAGAGAAACTGCAGAACTTCTTGCTGATAAACTTGAAACTGACATTTCACAGTTTCATATTGTCGGAGATCCAGAACAGAAGATTAACTTTGTGGGGCTGTGCACCGGAGCGGGTGCTGAATATATAGGGGCTGCGGCGCTCTGCGGATGTGATCTTTACGTTACAGGAGATTTGAAGCATCATGAGGCAAGAGAAGCAGAAGAGCTTGGCATTGCAGTTATCGATGCGGGACACTACGGTACTGAAAAAATATTTCCGAAGGCATTTATATCAGTAATGATCGACAATGAATTTACATATGATATCGATTTTATTGAATCTGAGTGTTGCAATAATCCGTTTAATTTATTAAAATAACTATTGTCTTTTGGACAGGCAGACAATCGCGGGCTGAAAGGCGTGAGGAAAGTCCGGGCTCCGCAGGGCGAGGATGCCAGATAACGTCTGGTGAGGGTAACCTTAAGGAAAGTGCAACAGAAACACACCGCCGAAACAGTTTGGCTGTGGCAAGGGTGAAATGGTGAGGTAAGAGCTCACCGGCAGTATGGTAACATACTGGCCGTGTAAACCCCATCCGGAGCAAGACCGAAAGAGGGCGCAAAAGGCGGCTGCCCGTCGCTGCCCGGTTTGGTGGGTCGCTTGAGTCTGCCGGTGACGGCAGACCTAGATAGATGATTGTCAAATACAGAACCCGGCTTACAGCCTGTCCCAAAAGATGTTTAAGGAGTATACTATGAAATTAATCACTTGGAATGTTAACGGCTTCAGAGCAGTACTAAAGAAGGGCTTTGAAGACTTTTTTTATTCGCAGAACGCTGATGTATTTGCGATACAGGAGACTAAGATGCAGGAGGGACAGGCAGATTTTGCTCCTGATGGATACGATGCAGTATATAACAGTGCACTGAAGAAGGGGTATTCCGGAACTGCTGTATTCTACAGCGAAAAACTAAAAGAAAGACTGATAGATATCAGAAAAGGCATCAACGGACTTCACAATGACGAAGGCAGGGTAATTACTATGGAGTTTGATTCATTCTATTTTGTAAACTGTTATGTTCCCAATGCCCAGAACGAACTGGCTAGAATTGACTACAGAATGGTATTTGAAGATGATATGCGAAATTATCTCAAAGAACTGGATTCAAAGAAACCAGTAATATACTGCGGCGATCTTAATGTGGCACATACTGAAATTGATCTTAAAAACCCTAAGACAAACCGTGGAAATGCCGGTTTTTCCGATGAGGAGCGCGGTAAATTCACTGAACTTCTTGATGAGGGATTTGCTGATGTATGGAGAAGAAACAATGAAGGTGTTGAAGGAGTATACTCCTGGTGGAGCTACAGATTTAAGGCAAGAGAAAAGAATGCAGGATGGAGGATTGACTATTTTATAGTATCCGAAAGACTTATGGACAAGGTGACTGATGTAAAGATAATGACTGATGTTACAGGTTCAGACCACTGCCCTGTAATGGTAGAAATTGAAATATAGAAAAAGCTATAAAAAAAAGGACAGCGGAAGCTGTCCTGAATTTTTATAAATTATGCAAGTGCTACTGTGATGATAGCCATTGTATATACTTCGTCTGCGTTGCATCCTCTTGAAAGGTCATTAATAGGAGCGTTAAGTCCCTGCATGATAGGACCGTAAGCTGCATATCCGCCAAGGTGCTGAAGAATCTTATAGCCTATGTTTGCAGCATTGATGTCAGGGAATACGAATACTGTTGCCTGTCCTGCAACTTCTGAACCCTTGCACTTCTGAGCTGCAACTACAGGATTTACTGCTGCGTCAAGCTGCATTTCTCCGTCAATCTTGTACTGTGGCGCTCTTTCCTGAGCAAGCTTTGTAGCTTCTCTTACCTTGTCAACGTCTTCACCTGCACCTGAACCGAATGTTGAGTATGAAAGCATAGCAACCTTAGGATCTATACCAAAGATTTCAGCTGTTCTTGCATATTCAACTGCTGCTTCTGCAAGTTCATCAGCTGTAGGCTTGATGTTGATAGCCGGGTCTCCCATGCAAAGCATAGGGCAGCCTTCCTTAACCATGATGTAGCATGATGATACACTCTTGTATCCAGGTTTGCACTTGATAAGCTGAAGAGCAGGTCTTACTGTATCAGCAGTAGTGTATGTTGCACCGCCAAGAAGAGCGTCAGCGATACCTGCCTTAACAAGCATTGTACCAAAATATGCTCCTCCAAGAAGAGCTTCTCTGCACTGTTCAGCAGTCATCTTGCCCTTTCTTAATTCTACCATCTGTTCTACAAGAGCATCCATTCCTTCGTATGTAGCAGGATTGATAATTGTAGCCTTTGAAATATCTCTTCCGTCTTTTTCAGCTGCTGCCTTTACTTCTGATTCTTCACCGATAAGTATTACATCAAGTAAATCGTCAGCGATAAGTCTTGCTGCTGCTTCGAGAATTCTGTAATCAGTTCCTTCAGGAAAAACGATAGTTTTTCTTTCAGCCTTGAGTTTTTCAATTAATTTAGTAAGCATTTTTTTACCACCATTCTTTAAGATTTTAAAATTTACACAATATCTGTATTATATTATTTTTCAATTACTTATGCAATATGATATACAAAAAATTATGCTGTTACTAGTCTGTGACATCAAGAGCCTCAACAAGCCTGATGTCAGGATTTCTCTGCATGTAGTAGTCGAGATTGAACTGGTTTGAGAAGAGTATCAGCGGCCTGTTCTTTGAGTCAAAAACAAGCTTGTGGTTTGACTGGAGAGTACTTGTTACCGTATCAATATTACTGTCAACCACCCATCTTGCGATTGAAAAATCAAGAGGATACTTGATAATGTCAGAATTATATTCATTCTTAAGCCTGTATTCAAATACTTCAAACTGAAGCTGCCCTACAGCGCCAAGAACAACCTCGTTATATTCAGTTCTGTAAACCTGAACGGCTCCTTCCTGTGCAAGCTGCTCCACTCCCTTGGCAAAATGCTTTGCTTTCATTGAATCCTTGGGTGTGACCATCATAAAAAGCTCAGGTGGGAAGGTAGGAAGCGGTTCAAAGAATATCGGTTCTTTAGTTGTGCTTATTGAATCTCCGACCTGATAGTTTCCGGTATCATAAATGCCAATTATGTCTCCTGCATAAGCTCTGTCAACAGTTTCTCTTTCATTGGCAAAAAGCTGCGTAGACTGTGACAGTTTCATTTCCTTTCCGGTTCTTGAAAGTCTGACTGTCATTCCTCTTTCAAATGTTCCTGAACATATTCTGAGGAAGGCAAGACGGTCTCTGTGAGCCGGATTCATGTTTGCCTGAATTTTAAATATGAAGCCCGAAAAGAAATCATCATCAGGACTTACATAGCCGCCGTCAGCAGTCTTTCTGGGACCCGGCGAAGGTGACATATCCAGAAAATGATGAAGAAACGGTGTAGTACCAAAATCAGCGAGCGCAGAGCCGAAGAATACAGGTGTCAGTTTACCTTCTGACACCAGTTTCCGGTCTAATTCATTTCCGGCTCCCAGTACAAGTTCCATTTCATCTCTGAGATTTGAAAGTGTGTATGAAGGAATGTATTCCTCAAGTTCATGACCGAATACTCCGTCTTCACCCAGCCTGATTTCTTTTTTCTGCTTGTAAAGGTAAACTGTGTTTTCAATAATATCATATATTCCCTCGAAGTTGATACCTGAACCTATGGGCCATGTAACAGCTGCTGAAGGAAGGCCGAGAACATCTTCAAGCTCCTGCATAAGGTCAAGAGGATCTCTTGATTCTCTGTCAAACTTGTTCATAAATGTGAATACCGGAATCCCTCTCATTGAGCAGACTCTGAACAGTTTTCTGGTCTGTGTCTCTATGCCCTTAGCCCCGTCTATCACCATTACAGCACTGTCTACAGATGTGAGTATCCTGTAGGTATCTTCTCCGAAATCGTTGTGACCCGGAGTATCCATGATTGATATCACCTTGTCATTGTATGTAAACTGCATAACTGATGAAGTGACAGAAATACCTCTCTGTTTTTCTATTTCCATCCAGTCGGATGTTGCGAATTTTGAATTTCTTCTTGCCTTTACTGTACCTGCCTCTCTTATTGCTCCTCCATGAAGAAGAAGTTTTTCAGTGAGAGTTGTCTTTCCTGCATCGGGATGTGAGATAATTCCGAATATTCTTCTTGATGATATATTGTTTTTCATATACTGTTCCTTTAATTTATATTCTGTGTAAGACACAAACTTTATTTTAACATATTGAGAAGACAATAAAAACAAATTTTATTGGATTTTTTTGCTGTGTATTGAAATTATATTGCTATTCTGTATAATAGTAGATATTGGTATAGGGAGGTTATATATGTCGGATAAAATAACTGCTCATCAGAACCTGATGAGTGATACGCCTATGGGCAAGCTTCTTTTTAAAATGTCATGGCCTGCAATTCTCTCAATGATGATACAGGCATGCTATAATATAGTTGATACAATATTTGTTTCTCAGGTAGGAGAACAGGCAGTTGCTGCTGTAACTTATATTTTTCCTATCCAGCTTCTGATGATATCATTCGGTGTAGGTACAGGGGTGGGTATCAACTCACTCATATCAAGGAGACTTGGTGCAAAAAGAACAGATGAGGCTAACAGTGCGGCTGTAAACGGATACTTTCTGGCAGTAATAAACTGGCTGTTGTTTGCTGTTTTCGGACTGTTTTTTGCAAGACAGTTTATGGAGGCCTTTACTGATACAGAATTTATTATAGAGAATGGTATCGTTTATCTTCAGATTATCACTATAGGATGTGTATTTGTAATGGTACAGGTGACAAACGAGAAGATAATGCAGGCAACCGGAAACATGGTGATTCCTATGCTCTGTTCCCTGACCGGGGCAGTTATAAATATTGTTCTTGATCCTATGTTTATCTTCGGTTATTCTTTCTTTCCTGAAATGGGTGTTGCAGGAGCCGCTGTTGCAACTGTTGCAGGACAGATGGTAGGATTTGTAATCGGCTCGTTATATGTTGCAGTAACAGAACATGCAGTCAAAATCAGCTTCAGAGGTT
Source organism: Bacillota bacterium (assembly GCA_016293805.1). Taxonomy (GTDB): domain Bacteria; phylum Bacillota; class Clostridia; order Peptostreptococcales; family Anaerovoracaceae; genus UMGS973. Next base: position 66,818 of record JAEDDI010000001.1, read on the forward strand.
TCAGACCCAATATGCATATTCTGAAGGATATTTATGCAGTCGGTGCCCCTGCTATTATAATGCAGGCGATAGGTTCAGTTATGAACCTGGGAATAAATGCTATAGTAAGCGGAGTTTCAGAATCTGCAATTGCTGTGCTTGGCATATATCAGAGACTTCAGTCATTTGCATTCATGCCATGCTTTGGTCTGACGCAGGGGATGCTTCCCGTGCTTGGATTCAATTACGGGGCAAGGAACAAAAAGAGGTTTATTGAAGCATACAAAAAGGGACTTGTTGTTGCTATGAGTATTATGGTGGGATGCTGCATCGTTTTCCAGATATTTCCTCATCAGCTGCTTTCAATATTCAATGCATCTGAGAATATGTACAGTATAGGTATAAGTGCGCTGCGGATTATATCATTATGCTTTATACCTGCTGCATATGGAATAACAACATCAACAACTTTTCAGGCTACAGGACATGGCGTAATCTCAATGATTGCATCGCTTATACGTCAGCTGTTTGGTATTATTCCAATTGCATATTTCCTTACAAAGTTTATTGGAATTACAGGCGCATGGATGTCATTTCCGCTGGCAGAAATACTGGGAACGATTTTCCTGGTAAGCGCATTTATATGGCATTACAAAAGAGAATTGAAAAATCTTTGATAATGATCAAGCAGGGCTTAGACCCTGCTTGAATTATTCTGGTGAAAATATTATTCTGTATTGGGCATTCTTGCGGTCACGATACTGTGAATCCATTTCAACAAGATCGTATATCAGAGGATCGGTGATCAGAATACTCCATGCTTTCCATGTTGCCTCTGTAAAATCTTCTCTGAGTTTAATATTGTCTCTGATAAGAGGACACTCATAGGGAAGCTCAGATGCGTTTGTTATCATTATCAGTTTTCCTTCATCAGTAAGATGCGGCGCAAGCGGGTATGTCCTGCACTGCAGCGGACGGAGTTTTCTCTCGCAAACGGGAGGTGTCTTGCATCTTACGAAATAAACTTTTCCGTGCCAGGAATCAGGATAATAGTAGTCTTCAGCACGTTCAGTACTCCATATGAGCCAGTCCTCATCTTTTGTAAACAGTTTATCTTCGCCCGGAAGCAGATAAATTCCAAGATTGAAATCGTCACCTTTGCAGTCGCCGTCACAAGTGCAGCATGCGGCACTGCACAGTCTTCCGCAGTCTCCATCAATAGGGGAGACTTCATCGAGCATCTCGTATATTTTTCTGTAGTCATCTTTTCTAAGTCTGCTTTTCATATAATGAGTATATCAGATGTCAGACTTTATGAGAAGAAGCAGTTATTAAACTTAAAACCGGAGAATGTATTATGATGTTTTAATTGTCAGATAATTAATTATATATATGTAGAAAAGTTTAAATTTGTTTATGTGCTGATTCTGAAAATAGTGTGTTGATTATGTGAAAAAGTGACTTTTGCTACATATAAAAATAATAATAGTAGTATAATCTAGTATTATTTTTAATATAGGGAGATAATGCGATAATATGAAAATGGGTATAGATATCGGTTCAACAACTGTTAAACTGGTACTGCTGGATGATGAAAATGAAATAGTGTATTCAAGATATGAAAGACATATGTCAAATGTTTTTCTCAAATTCACAGAACTTATTAAGGATGCATATGATAAATTCGGCAATATAACCATATCTGCTGTTATAACAGGTTCAGGAGGCCTTTCTCTTGCCAAAGTCATAGGGCTTCCGTTTGAGCAGGAAGTGATAGCGTGTTCTAAGGCGGTTGAAGATATTATTCCTCAGACTGATACAGTAATAGAACTTGGAGGAGAGGATGCCAAGATAACATTTTACGGTGCTGCAATAGAACAGAGAATGAACGGTACATGTGCAGGCGGAACAGGAGCTTTCATTGACCAGATGGCTGTTCTTCTTAATACAGATGCTGCAGGACTGAATGAAGCTGCCAAAAACGCAGAGATAATATATCCGATAGCTGCACGGTGCGGTGTGTTTGCAAAAACAGATATTCAGCCTCTTATTAACGAAGGCGCCAGGATTGAAGATCTTTCGGCATCGATATTCCAGGCAGTAGTTAATCAGACAATATCAGGTCTGGCATGCGGTCATACAATAAAAGGAAAGATTGCATTTCTCGGAGGTCCGCTATCATTCCTTTCAGAACTTCGCAAAAGATTCATCGAAACGCTTGATATAGCTGATGAAGATGTTGTTTTTCCAGAGAATTCAAAGTACTTCGTTGCAATGGGAGCTGCCAGGATGTCAGATAAGTATGACACTGTAAGCCTTGGCGATGTGCTGCTTAAGATAAATAATTCGGACCCGTCTGATCTTGCTGATACAAAATATCTGGATGCGCTTTTTGAATCCGATGAAGAATATTCTGAATTCATCGAAAGGCATTCTAAGGATAAGGTGAAGACTGCAGATATACGTTCAGCACAGGGTAATCTGTTCCTGGGAATTGATGCAGGTTCGACTACAACTAAAGCTGCAGTCATAGACGAAGAAAAAAGAGTAGTATATTCATTTTACAGAAATAATGAAGGTAAACCGGTTGACAGCGTATTTGAGATACTGCGTGATCTTTATTCAAAGCTTCCGTCAGATGCGCATATTGCCAGATCTTGTGTCACAGGATATGGCGAAGGACTTATAAAAACTGCATTTAAAGTTGATATGGGACAGATTGAGACCATGGCTCACTATAAGGCTGCAGAGGAGTTCCTTCCGGGAGTGGATTTCATCCTGGATATCGGCGGTCAGGATATGAAATGCATGAGAATAAAAGACGGCGCAATTTACAGTATCATGCTCAATGAGGCATGTTCATCCGGTTGCGGTTCATTTATTGAAACATATGCTAAATCTGTTGAGATGGGTGTTGCTGATTTTGCACACGAAGCGCTGTTTGCGGATAACCCTGTAGACCTTGGAACAAGATGTACTGTTTTCATGAATTCGAAGGTGAAGCAGGCTCAGAAAGAAGGTGCAAGCATAGGGGACATATCAGCAGGTCTTTCGTATTCAGTTATAAAGAATGCACTTTACAAGGTAATAAAACTCAGAAATCCGGATGAAACCGGAGACAGGATTGTAGTTCAGGGCGGTACTTTTCTGAACGATGCAATACTTCGATCAATAGAACTCATACTTGGTAAAAACGTTGTAAGACCTGATATTTCAGGAATCATGGGTGCGTACGGTTCTGCTCTTGTCGCTATGGATACATATGACGGAAATCCGGGTACTGTTCTGGGGCCTGATGAACTGGATGATTTCAACGTTGAAAACAGACACGCAAGATGTCACGGCTGTGAAAACAGATGCATGCTTACTATCAACAGATTCAGTGACGGAAGCAGATTTATAACAGGTAACAGATGTGAAAAGGGAGAAGGTAAAACAGATACTGCCGGCAGTGTTCCTGATATGTACGAATACAAGTTTGAACGACTGTTCAGTTATGTTCCGCTATCTGAGGATAAAGCGTCAAGGGGGATAATCGGTATTCCGAGAGTTCTCAATATGTATGAGAATTACCCGTTCTGGTTCACTTTTTTCACTGAGCTTGGATACAGAGTCGTCATATCTCCACCTTCTACAAAAGAGATATACGAAAAGGGAATGGAAACCATATCTTCAGATACAGCATGCTATCCGGCAAAGCTCGTTCACGGTCATGTGAAGTGGCTGTGCAGGGAAGGCGTTAAAACAATATTCTATCCTAGCATCAATTATGAAAGAGCTGAGGATAAGTCACAGCCCAACCACTATAACTGTCCGATAGTTGCAACATATCCGGAGGTTATCGGCAATAATATGGATGATGTGTTCGACGAATATGGTGTTAACTTTATTCATCCGTTTCTTCCGTATGATGACAGAAAACGTCTCGTAAGAGAGCTTTCAAGGGTATTTGCACATATTCCGTCAAAGGATATAGAGAAGGCTGTGGCAGCCGCATATATTGAAGATGAGAAATATCACGATGATGTTCATGCAAAGGGAGAGGAGATTCTCGAATACATAGAAAAGACAGGGAAAAAAGGTGTTGTTATCGCCGGAAGGCCATATCATGTTGACCCTGAAATCAATCACGGTATTAATAAACTCATTACATCGTACGATATGCCTGTACTTACAGAGGACTCTGTTGCACATCTTGCTGACTTCAGAAGACCTGTAAGAGTTCTTGACCAGTGGGTTTATCACTCCAGAATGTACAAGGCTGCTGTATATACAGGAACAAGAAATGATATTGAACTTATTCAGCTGAATTCATTCGGATGCGGGCTTGACGCTGTAACAACAGATCAGATTGAAGAACTGTGTGAGCAGAGCAACAAGCTTTACACTGTTCTCAAGATAGATGAAGGTTCATCACTTGGTGCTGCAAGGATAAGAATAAGATCGCTTAAAGCAGCGATAGAGGAACGAGATAAGAATTCAATCAGAGTAAATCCTGATAACAGCCCTTATGAGAGAAAACTTTTCACCAAGGAAATGGCAGAGGATTATACTCTTCTTATCCCGCAGATGTCACCGATACATTTCAGACATCTTTCTGCTGCGCTTGCATCACTTGGATACAAGGCGGTGGAACTGCCTCCTGTAAATGTACATGCCGTTGATGAGGGGCTGAGATATATCAATAATGATGCCTGCTATCCTACGATAGTATCTCTGGGACAGATTATCTCTGCTCTTAAGTCGGGCGAGTTTGATCTTAATAAAACAGCGGTCTTTATGTCACAGACAGGTGGTCAGTGCAGAGCTTCGAATTACGTATCGCTGCTGCGAAAGGCCCTAAAAGATCTTGATATGGAACAGATTCCGGTTGTGTCAGTAAATATGGCCGGTCTTGAGACAAATCCCGGATTTTCCATAAATCTCAAGCTTGCGAAAAAATGCATGATGGCCATAATATACGGAGATATGTTCATGCGCGTATTATACGCGACAAGACCGTATGAAAAAGAACCCGGTTCAGCCAATGCTCTATATGAAAAATGGGCAAAGATTGCAGATAATAATGTCTCAAATGGCAGCATGAAAGAATTCAGGCAGAATCTCAAGGGCATCTGTTATGATTTCGATGAGATTCCGCTTCTTGATATAAAGAAGCCTAAGGTTGGTGTAGTAGGAGAGATACTTGTAAAATACCATCCTACAGCAAACAACGATATAGTAGGTGTAATTGAATCGGAAGGCGGACAGGCCGTAGTGCTTGATCTTATGGATTTCTTCCTTTATGGAATGTACTCCAAGAAATTCAACTATGAGCATCTGTCGGGAAGTTTTTCTTCCATGGCCGGAAACAGGGCCGCAATTGAGTATCTTGAACATTTAAGAAAACCATACAGAGATGCACTTGAACAGTCAAAAAGATTTGAAAATCCGCCTCACATCGAGGAAATAGCCCATGAAGCAGAAAAAATCACTTCGATAGGCAATCAGTGCGGAGAGGGATGGCTTCTGACAGGTGAGATGGTTGACCTCATTAATTCAGGATGTGAAAATATTGTATGTCTTCAGCCGTTTGCCTGTCTTCCGAACCATGTAACCGGAAAAGGAATGCTTAAGGCTCTCAGGAAGTATAATCCGAAGGCTAATATTGCGGCTATTGATTTCGATCCGGGTGCTTCAAGTGTCAATCAGCTTAACAGAATTAAGCTGATGATGGCGACTGCATATAAAAATATGGAAAAATAAATTGATATGCAGCGTATTTCATGATATACTATTTGCCGTATTATAATGAAATAAATTAAAGAGGAGGTGTCTCCATGGGCAGACACGGGACAATAGCAGGCAGAAAAGCAGCACAGGATTCAAAGAGAGCTGCAATGTTCACAAAATATGCAAGAGCAATTACAGTAGCAGCAAAGAACGGCGGAGATCCTGAATACAATCCGGCACTTAGAGTTGCAATTGACAAGGCTAAAGGCATCAGTATGCCGAACGATAATATCAACAGAGCCATAAAGAAAGGTACAGGAGAACTTGCAGGTGAAACTTATGAAGAGCTTTCATTCGAAGGATACGGTATCGGCGGTATCGCTGTTATCTGTGAATGTCTTACTGATAACAGAAACAGAACTACTTCTTCTGTAAGATCAACATTTGACAAGTATGGCGGAAATCTTGGAACAACAGGTTGTGTATCATACATGTTCTCGAGAAAGGGAATAATTATTATCGACAGCGAAGGTCTTGATGAAGAAGAAGTGATGATGACCGCACTTGAAGCAGGTGCAGACGATATGGTTGTTAATGAAGACCATTTCGAAGTTCAGACAGAGCCTTCAGCTTATCACGATGTTCATCAGGCGATAACTGAAGCAGGCTATGAAATCATTTCATCAGAAATTGAATACGTTCCTTCAATGGAATCTACACCGAAGGCGGAAGACATCAAGAAATTAAAGAAAATGATTGATCTTCTTGAAGAAAATGATGATGTGCAGAATGTTTACACAAACTGTGCGATTGATCTTGATGAATACGATGAATAACGAAGCAGGGTATGCAAGATGCATACCCTGAAGTTTTATACATTTAAAATATAAATAAAAAAGCACTCTATGCGAGTGCTTTAAGAGTTCGATTTAGTTTTCCGAAGCAACTACTTCCTTACCGTCGTAGTAATTGCAATTAGGGCAAACTCTATGTGGAAGCTTAGGTTCATGACACTGTGGACAAATTGATAAACCAGGAGCTGACATCTTCATGTTAGCTGATCTTCTGCTGTTTCTCTTTGCCTTTGATGTTTTCCTTTTTGGTACTGCCATTGCTACACCTCCTTTATATTAATAGTTTGTTTTCTTGATTTGCAACAGTAGTATTATACCTAGCCCTCAATATATTGTCAAGCATTAATTAGATATTATTCATATTGACGTTGATAAAACAATTTTCTATAATAATAATTAGTATTTTATAATAAGGAGAACACAAAAATGGCAAAAAAGATACTGGTAATTAACCCAGGTTCAACATCAACTAAGGTTGCGGTATACGAGGATGAGAATGTATTATTCGAAAAGACTTTAAGACATTCAACTGAAGAGATTCAGAAATTTGATTCAATACCGGCTCAGAGAGACTGGCGTAAGGATATCATTGATGAATTCTTAAAGGAAAACAATTTCGATGTAAAAGAGCTTGACGCAGTAGTTGGAAGGGGAGGACTTGTAAAGCCTGTAGAGGGCGGTACATACACTGTAAATGATGCTCTCGAAAAGGACCTTACAGCAGGAGTTGCCGGTCAGCATGCATCAAATCTTGGAGGTCTCATTTCCAAAGAAATAGCTGCACCTCTTGGAATTCCATCATTTATCGTAGACCCTACAACTGTTGATGAACTTGAACCTCTTGCAAGATATACTGGAAATCCTGAATTTCCAAAGACAGTTATCTGGCATGCATTAAACCAGAAGGCTGTTGCAAGAAGATACGCAGCTGAAATAGGCAGCAGATATGAAGATCTGAACCTTATTATCTGTCACCTCGGCGGAGGACTTTCAATCGGAGCTCACAGGAAGGGCAAGTGTATAGAAGTCAACAACTCACTTGACGGTAATGGTCCTTTCTCACCTGAAAGATCAGGAGACCTTCCTTCAGGCCAGCTTGTTAAGATGTGTTATTCAGGCAAGTATACTCAGGATGAGATGTACAAGAAAATATGCGGCAAGGGTGGATTCACTGCTTATTACGGAACAAATGATGCAAGAGCTATAGAAGATGATATGGCGGCAGGCAAGGCTGAAGCCAGGGAGCTTTATGATGCATACTGCTACGGCATCGCTAAGGAAGTAGGTGCACTTTCAACTGTATTAAAGGGTGAAGTTGACGCTGTATTAGTTACAGGAGGAATTGCATATTCGAAGTATGTAATCGAACAGATTGCAGAAAGAGTATCATGGATTGCACCTGTAAAGCAGTACGGCGGCGAAGATGAAATGCTTGCACTTACTCAGGGTGTATTAAGAGTTCTTAACGGTGAAGAAGCAGCTAAAGAATATAAATAATCTTTAGATTAAAGTGATATAACCTGCGCTTGTATAACTATGCGCAGGTTTTTTTGGAGGTTATAATGGGATATCAGATTACAATTGCAGTCTGTGCTTTTTTCGTACCTGTGCTTATGGTTGTCTTCGGACTATTCCTTGCACTGTATTCGTCTAAAAATATAAATGCATTCTTTGGATACAGATCAAAGATTTCAGTAATGAGTGAAAATGCATGGAGATTTGCAAATCTGTTTGCAGGAATATTGTGGTCTGCAACAGGCGTGCTGTTTACTGCAGTAAGTGTTTTTATATATAGATATGCGATTTCTCAGGGGGATATGCGTGTTGAAATGAGTGTTTACATGATGGTGCAGATTCTCGTTCTCATAGCTGTAAATTATCCCGTAAAAAAAGTTCTCAGAAGAAATTTTAACATGGAGGGAAGAAGAATATGACAGGAACTGAATCTAAGGCCTTCAGAATAGGGCCGATAAGACCGCCAAGCGAGGCCGACAGTCTGCTTCTGCAGGTAACAAGAGGATGCACGTGGAATAAATGCAAGTTCTGTCAGCTGTACAGACATACTACTTTTAAGGCATATTCTGCAGACAGTATAAAGGCTGATATCGATAACATGAAGTATCTTTCAGATATAGTAAAGTCGTACAGACATGAAGGCAAATGGGACATCGAAGGACTTAATTCCAGACTGGCTGAACTTGAATACGATGAGCAGGAATCGTTTTATATGCTTGCAAACTGGCATATTAAGGGTACAGGAAGTGTTTTCCTTCAGGACGGTAATACAACTGTTCTAAAGGATGGAAGGCTTTCAGATGTACTTATATATCTGCGTGAAGCATTCCCGGAAATTAAGAGAATAACATCATACGGGAGAGCGCAGAATCTGGCAAAAACAAGTGCGGAGGAATTTGCAGAGCTCAAGGCAGCAGGCCTTGACAGGATCCATTCAGGATATGAGTCAGGATCTGATGAAGTGCTCAGACTTATCAACAAGGGTGTAACCCAGGCTGAAGAAATAACTGCCGGTAAGAATATAAAGGCCGGAGGTATAGAACTATCTGTATATTTCATGCCTGGAGTGGGCGGAAGAGATCTTACAAGAGAAAACGCCGAAGGAATGACTCATGTTATAAATGAGGTTAATCCTGATTTTATCAGAATCAGGACATCTGCCGTTAAACCGGGAACTGGGCTTGACGAGGATCTGAAAAACGGAACTTACTTCATCTGTTCAGAAGATGACAAGGTAAGAGAGATAAGATATTTAATAGACAATTCATATAATATAGATACGGTGCTTGCAAGTGACCATATCCTCAATCTTCTTCAGCATGTTGAGGGAAGTCTCAGATATGACAAAGAGAAAATGCTGGACATAATTGACAGTTATCTGGAAATGGATGAATATGACAAGAGGCTATTCCAGGCAGCAAGGAGGACTTTGGGAATTCTGAAGCCTGAGTATATTGACAGACTGTCACCGGCTGAATACGGAAGAATAAAGACAATGGTTGATATGTCTTCTGACAGGTATGAATGGGATATGATTCTGAACGGTATCATATCAAACTATATTTAATTTATATTGACTTTTCAATTGTCAGTACTATAATTTTCATTGGTTGGGCAGTATAATGCGCAGCATGTACTGACTCAGAATAAATGTAGAATTATTCCGAAAATGACCTGCATCAAGTACGCGGACATCACTTGCAGAGTTCACAGTACAAAATCAGGTCAGTGCAGCTGCATTTCGGAATTTTTTACTTTCTGGAGGTTTATTTTGAACACACTTAAAATTACAATTGATAAAGCCGTATCCAAATCTGAACTGTCTGTGCTAAGGATGCTCCTTCTTGGGTTTATGGCGGGTGCATTTATCGCGTTTGGTGCAGAAGGTTCAAATATGGCTGCATCAGGTCTTCTTGCAGATGCCCAGACATACGGTCTTGGCAGAGCTTTGTCGGGACTTATATTTGCTACAGGCCTCATGATGGTTATAATAGGAGGGGGAGAACTGTTCACCGGGAACAATCTTATGCTCTGCGGTGTTTTAGACAGGAAAGTTACGGCAGCGGCAATGCTGAAAAACTGGTTTTTCGTATATATAGGAAACTTTGCCGGAGCTCTTTTCATAGCTTTTCTTATGAATTATACCGGTCTGTTTTCTGCATCGGCAGGGCTTCTTGGCGTTATGACAGTCAAGATAGGAGCCGGAAAAACTGCTTTAACATTCGGAAAAGCATTTGTTCTTGGAATATTATGTAACTGGCTTGTCTGTCTTGCAGTATGGATGTCATTCGGAGCTGAAAATACAGCGGGCAGGGTTCTTGTTATTCTGTTTCCGATATGGCTTTTTGTGACTTCGGGATTTGAGCACAGCATAGCAAATATGTACTATATCCCTGCTGCTATTTTTGCAAAGGGACAGTATGGTCAGGCGGCGATTGACATGGGGCTTTCCCAGCAGGCGCTTGACAGTCTCAGCTGGCAGGGAATGTTCGTATCAAATCTTATTCCTGTCACACTTGGGAATATAGTAGGAGGGGCAGTATTTGTCGGCCTGATATACTATATATGCTACAGAGGTAAAAAATGATAGATAAGGGAAAACTGTTTGATCTGCTTGAATCCAAGGGAATTGAATACGAAAGATTTGATCATATACCTGTATATACAGTAGCTGAAGCGGAAAGAATTGATATACCAAACAAGGAGAAAGTACTGAAGAATCTCTTTCTAAAGGACAAAAAAGGTAGATATTATCTCGTGTCCTTAAATGCCGGCAAGAAAATTGACCTGAAGAAACTCAGAAGTTTTTTATCATCTTCTCATCTTCATTTTGCAGGTGAAGAAGATCTTTATGAAGTTACCGGTCTTCGGGCAGGTCATGTGACGCCGTTCGGAATACTGAATACGCGCGGATTCCCTGCAGTATCGGTATTTGACAGCTGTCTTGAAGGGGACATAATAGGAGTTCATCCAATGAGAAACGATTCGACTGTTTTTCTTGAATTTGACGATGTCAGAAAACTCATAGAAGATGAAGGGTTTGAGACATTGATGTATGAAGTGGAATAGATATGGACTATGAAATAATACGAATGAAAGATGAGGATGCATCTGAACTGATCCGCAGTGAGAAGCTATGCTACAGAATCAGTATGACGCAGCCGTATACAAGAGAGTATGATTATCTTGTGAGTGAATTGTTTAAAGGGAATATAGGGAGCGGAAGTACAGTACATGCCCCTTTTCACTGCACTGAAGGGTCAAAAGTGAGAATAGGCCGTGATACGATTATTATGTACAATGTTGACATGATGTCATCGGGAGGAATTATCATAGGTGACAATGTAATGATTGCTGCAGGTACAAAAATTGTTACAAACAATCATGATTATACCGATCACAGGACTCTGCTTACAAAGCCTGTTGTCCTGAAAGACAACTGCTGGCTTGGTGCATCATGTGTAATACTTCCGGGAGTTACCGTCGGTGAAAACTCTGTTGTTGCTGCAGGGGCTGTAGTTACAAGGGATGTTCCGCCTGATACAGTTGTGGGAGGAGTACCTGCAAAGGAGATAAAGAAAACTCATGAATAGGCTTAAGAATTTGTGGAGCGAGCTTTCAGGAATAGAAAAGGCTGCTGAGATTTTAGCTTTTATCTGTCTTGTCGTATATGTGTACTTTATATTCAACGGCAAAGGTGCAAAAATGATTTTTGTACTGGGTCTCATACTCGTTTTCAACGGTATCGGATGTGTAAGAAGAAATCCTTCAAACTGCAGAATCAGTGTTCTCTGCGGTATCATAGTCGCTGCAATAGGTATATTATGATTAGAGAATTAGTATAAAAGGAACAGCAAACGTGTACCTGAAAACGGCGAAAACCTTTGAATTTACTGGTTTTCCGGCTCTTTCTATTGACAATACAAATAACTCGTGGTAATTTTATCACAGAATAAAACTTTAAGGAGAATTGCGATGAATAGAACTGATTTAATCGAAAAAGTTGTTGAATCAACAGGCGTTACTAAAAAAGAAGCAACTGCAGTTGTAACAGCAGCGTTTGATGCTATAACAGAAGCACTTGTGGCAGGGGATAAGGTTCAGCTGATCGGCTTTGGTACTTTTGAAACAAGAGAAAGAGCAGCAAGAATGGGTAAGAACCCTCAGACTGGCGAGGCAGTGGAAATTGCAGCATGCAAGGCACCTGCATTCAAGGCAGGCAAGGCTCTTAAGGAAGCAGTAAATAAATAGGATTGTAGAAGGGGCATACTAAATTGTATGCTCTTTTTTTATGCAATTTATTATCTGTGTGTTATACTTATAATAGAGTGTACAAGGTGGTAATTATGAGCGAAAGAATTATTGTAATTGATGGAAATTCTCTGATTAACAGAGCATATTATGCTGTCAAAGTCCCAATGATAACAAAAGATGGCATATACACCCAGGGAATATTCGGATTTCTTAACATATTGTCTAAGATTAAAAAAGACTATGACTCTGAATATATCGCAGTTGCTTTTGACAGGAAGGCACCGACATTCAGACATGAAAAGTACGACAGCTACAAAGCAGGCAGAAAAAAAATGCCGCCGGAACTTGCGATGCAGATGCCTCTCCTTAAAGATGTTCTTAATGCTATGAATATAAAGCAGCTTGAACTTGATGGATGGGAAGCTGATGATATCATCGGTACTGTATCGGTAAGAGCAGAGGAAGAAGGACTTGATGTTCTCATCATAACAGGTGACCGTGATGAACTGCAGCTTGCAACAGACAGAGTAAGCGTTCTGATAACCAGGAAGGGTATTTCAGAATTTGATATCTATAACAGGGAATCATTTGAGGAAGAATACGGTTTTACTCCGGCTCAGTTCGTTGACTGCAAGGGACTTATGGGGGATTCATCTGACAATTATCCCGGAGTTCCGGGAATTGGGAAGGTGACTGCATCAAAACTCATCAGAATGTACGGAAGTATCGACAGCATTTACGATAATATCGACAGTATGTCTGAAGGAGGAATGAAACAGAAACTCATAGACGGAAGAATGTCCGCATATATGTCACAGGAACTGGCAAGGATTAGCACCGATGCACCCGTTGACATATGTTTTTCAGAGTTCAGATGGGATGAACCTGATTATGACAGACTGATAGCAATATACAGAAAACTGGAGTTTAACAGTTTTTTGAGAAAGCTCAGGATTCCATCGGAGCATGAAATGCATAAAGAAGAATCAAAAGAAGCTCTGATTGTATCAGGGGAAGATGTAAAAAAATCCCTTGATGGTGTTTCATCCGCTGCAGTCAAGGTAATACATGACGGAAGTCATATAGGAAAACCAGATGTCTCCGGAGTAGGGTACATGGTTGGATCTGATTCATACTACACTTCTGATGTCGAGTCATTCATAAAGGCCAGCAGTGGAGTGAAACTTACAGGACATGGTCTGAAGGATGATATTTATGCTCTTATGAACTGCGGTGCATCCTGGTATGATGTTGAATTTGACACAGAGATTGCAGAATATGTGCTTGACCCGTCCAGAAACAGCTATGATTTCAGGAATCTGACGCTTGACTATCTGAACAGAACTGTAGAATCTGATTCTGAATCTGTGGAGGTTCAGACAAGTCTGTTTGATGACGGCGGCAGAAAAAATGCAGAATTCACACGAAGATGGTGCAGCGCGGTAAAAGATACAGAGTCTGTTCAGAAGGAGAAGATTGAAAAATCAGGGCTTTCAGATGTTCTTTACAATATAGAGCTTCCGCTCGTTCCTATTCTTGCAGAAATGGAATATTTCGGGGTAAGATGTGATGCTGAAGTATTAGATGAGCTCGGGGAAAGAATCAGGGATGAAATCATCAGACTGAGAAAAAAGATATATGAAATATGCGGTGAGGAATTTAACATCAATTCTCCGGGACAGCTTGGAACTGTACTGTTCGAAAAGATGAAACTTCCTTCTGGAAAGAAAACAAAGAAAGGCTATTCAACAAGTGCTGATGTACTTGAGAAAATACGAGATGAGAGCGAGGTTATACCTCTTATTCTCGAATACAGGACTTTAAGCAAACTTAACGGAACATATGTTGAAGGTCTTATTCCGCTGATTTCCGAAAATGGAAGAATCCATGCACATTTTCAGCAGACTGTTGCAGCAACTGGAAGACTGAGCTGCACAGAGCCGAATCTGCAGAATATTCCTGTACGAAATGAGTTTGGCAGACTGATCCGCAAAGCGTTTGTTCCTGAAACAGGATGTGTTTTTGAGGGTGCTGACTATTCTCAGATTGAGCTGCGTGTACTGGCTCATATGTCAGGTGATGAAGAACTGATCTCTGCATTCAACGAAGGAAAAGATATTCACAGAAATACTGCCTCAAAGGTGCTTGGCATACCTGAAGATGAAGTGACGCCTGCACAGCGAAGCAGTGCCAAGGCTGTCAATTTCGGTGTAATATACGGAATGAGCGGATTCGGTCTATCTGAGGAACTTTCAATATCACGCAGGGAAGCTGAGAAATATATCAGCGACTATTTCAACAGGTATCAGAGCGTAAAGAGGTTCATGGATGAACAGATCAGCAGCTGCAGAAATACAGGATTTGTTACTACAATATCAGGAAGAAAGAGACAGATCAGCGAAATTGGCGCATCTAACTATATGGTGAGACAGGCAGGTGAGAGACTTGCCATGAATACACCGATACAGGGTTCAGCAGCTGATATAATCAAGATTGCAATGATCAGAGTCCGTCAGGCTCTAAGAGATGCAGGACTGAGATCAAGACTTGTGCTGCAGATTCATGATGAACTGATTATTGAAACATACGAAGATGAAAAGGAAACAGTAAGAAAGCTTCTTCGTGACAATATGGAAAATGCATACAAACTCAAAGTAAAACTTATAGCAGAGGTAAACGAGGGTACAGACTGGTACCGTCTTAAATAGTATAATGATTATAGGACTTACAGGAGGCATCGGAACCGGAAAATCAACGGTTTCGGAATACCTTATACAGAAATACGGATTTAAAATAGTCGATGCTGACAAAGTATCGAGAGAAATAGTTGAGAAAGGATCGCCGCTTCTGGACAGGATAAGAGATACTTTCGGAAGTGAATTCATCGATGAAGAAGGATGTCTCAGACGCAAAGCGCTCGGTGCATTTGTTTTTTCTGATGAAAACAGAAAGAAACAGCTGGATGACATTATGATGGGTGAGATACTGAGAATATGCAGGAAACGAATCAGAATGTATGACCGGGTGATTCTAGATGCAGCACTTCTCTTCGAAGTGGGTCTTGACAAAGACGTAGATGTAACGTGGCTTGTTGATGCTGATACTGATGTCAGGATCAGAAGAGTATGTGCAAGAGATGGAATATCAGAGGATGAAGTAATAGACAGGATGAATAATCAGATGAATCAGGATGAAAAGAAATTGCGTGCTGATGTAATTCTTGACAATTCAGGAACAAAGGAGGAACTTCATCGTCTTATCGATGAAATTATAAAAAGTTATGTATAAAAAGATATTATATATTCTTGTAAGTATTCTGATTGCTGCAGTCTCTGCAGGCTGTTCGGGAAATATTACAGATATTTTCACAGGTGACGGTGACCAACAGTATGAAGAGAGCAAAACTGTTAATTTTGCTGTTTCTGATATACGTACTCTTAATCCTGTAGTATCCAGAGATGAGGATACATATTTCATTTCAAAACTGATATATCAGTCTCTGTTTATCCTTGATGATAATCTGGCACCTGACGGAGAGCTGGTATCAGACTATAAGGTGGGATCAGACGGAAAAACTGTGACAATGACTCTTGTTAAAGACGCATGCTTCAGCGATGGTGAAAAAGTTCAGGCAGACGATGTGAAGTTTTCAATAGAAAGCTATATGGCAGCAGGGAGTAAGAGTATATACTACAGTAAAGTAAAAGGGATATCATCTGTTACTACAGACGGAAAGTACAAAGTTAAAGTAAGATTTAAAAACGCGGGAGATGGAGGCGTAAAGAATCTGACATTTCCTATTCTACCCGCGCACCTTTACAAAACAGCTGAAATAACGCAAAGAGACAGTTCTTTCAGACCTGTAGGTTCAGGTTCATACAAGGTGGCTTCATACAAGAGCGGATCTAAACTTGTCCTTTCAAAGAACAAGTACACAAACAGCATTGTACCGGACAACAGACTTGTATTTACGGTATATAGCGACGGCAATGTTCTGAATCTTGCAGAGGGAAATCTTGTTTCATTCACTGTTAACAAAAACATTGAACGTCAGACTGAAGTTGGAAGCAAGAGCCTTAAGACATCAGATTTCTGCTCAAATCAGCTGGAAACGGTTATTTTTAACTGCCAATCCGAAATACTGAGCAGCAGTGAGATGCGAAAAGCAATTGCATATTCAATAGATACAGAAGAAATAATATCAAAGGCTTACTACAACAGTGCTGTATCTACAAATACACTGTTTTATCCGGGATATTTAGGTATTGAAAACACAGGAGATTTATACAGTCAGGATACTAAAAAAGCAGAAGACATATTAAAGGAGCTGGGAGCAAAAGATACTGACAAAGACGGAATTCTCAATACCGATGACGGCGGGAACATAAAGATCACAATTATAGTAAACAGTGACCAGGCAAGAAACAGCGCTGCGCAGATAATAGAGGAGAGCATTGAAAGTCTGGATATAGATGCGCAGGTCGTGACACTTTCAGATTCGGAATACAGAAAAAGACTTCGGAACGGAAAATTTGACATAGCTTTTTCTGGAATCAGTTTTTCAGAATGCTATGATGTCCGGGGTATTCTGGGCGGCAGTTCAGACTACACAGGATACAAAGACAGGACACTGCAGAAGCTGGCAGTTGAGCTGAACTCATGTATTGAAGAAGAAAAGATGATTGAATGTGCAGCGGATATCAATGAAAATATAAAAGATAATCTTAACTATTATCCTGTCTGCTACAGAACATATGCAGTTATTGCATCAAATGAGCTTACAGGAGAGATAAGTTCTATGTTTAATGACATATATAGAGGATGTGAAGGCTGGTACAGCGTATATCAGCTCGATGCCTCGGACGAAGAAAAGTAAAAAATATTGTAAATTGGTATGTCCTGTGATATAATACATTCATTACGCCGGTGTGGCGGAACTGGCAGACGCACGGGACTCAAAATCCCGCGATGGTGACATCGTATGGGTTCGAACCCCATCACCGGCACCATTGTATTTAAGATTTAATTTTTAAGGAGGAATTATTCCATGGGCCAGAGTACAATGAGCATTATAATGTTGGTAGGTATCATAGCTATTATGTACTTCCTTTTAATCAGACCTCAGAGAAAAAAGGAAAAAGAGATTCAGGCTATGAGAAATTCTATCCAGGTTGGAGATGAAGTTGTAACTATCGGAGGATTCTGCGGAAGAGTTGTTAAGACTAAGGATGAGTCACTCATCATTCAGCTTGGCGCTGACAAGACTAAAGTTGAAATCATGAGATGGGGTATTTCAAGGGTTGCTGATGAATCACCAAAGCATGAAAGCAGCGAAGAAACAGAAGCTCCTGTTAAGAGACCTTCAAGACCTAAGAGAATGAAGGTTGAACCGGTAGAAGAAGAGGCTGCAGCACAGGAACCGGCAGCAGAACCGGCTGAAGAGACTTCGGCTGAGGAAACTAAAGCCGATGAACAGGCACCAGAATCAACTGAAGAATAGAATATTTGCTTACAGTCGGAATGCATATTTCGGCTGTTTTTATTTAACTTCAGGACAGCCTTGTAAAGTATTGGTAAATCAGGCTGTTTTTTTGATTATACACTTGTTTAATAAGTGTTAAAGTAGTACAATAATATAGTTAAATTATGATGGCATATATATTGCCAAAATAATATAAAAATAGAAAGCAGGTATTAATATGAGTCAGAATCTAAAACGAATACTGGCAATTATTTTAATTGTATTTACGGTATTCGCATGGTATGTAACCATTTTTGGAATCGGCAGTAAGGTAGAGCCGATCAAAGATAAGATTAATCTTGGTCTTGACATCAAGGGCGGCGTTTATGTAATTATGGAGGCTGAGACAGATCTTTCCGGCGAGGAGCTCACCGCACTTATGGATCAGACCAAAACTGTTATGGAGAACCGTGTGTATGAAATGGGATTCTCAGAAGCAGTAGTTACAATCGAAGGTTCAAAACGATTAAGAATTGAAATTCCGGGAGCCGAAAATGCAGAAGAGGCTATCGATCAGATAGGTAAGGTTGCTCAGCTCAAGTTCCTTCTTGCTGACGGTACAGAAGTAGTAACAGGCGATAATGTCAAGGATGCTGTGGCAGGAACCAGCCAGAATGCTACTGGATATGTTATTAATGTCAAGTTTGACAGCGAAGGAGCTTCCAAGTTTGAAGATGGAACCCGAAAAGCATACAATCATGAAGTCACTTCAACAATGGACGGTGTAGATGATACAGCAATTGCAATTGTTCTTGATGACAATATCATCACTGCACCTGTTGTAAATGAGGTTATTTCAGGCGGAAGCTGCGAGATTTCAGGAAATTATGACAGAGAAGGTGCAGAGAACCTGGCTGCACTTATCAGAGGTGGATCTCTTCCTGTAACACTTAAGGAAGTAACTTCATCAACACAGTCAGCATCAATTGGATATAATGCGCTTGATAAATCAGTAAAAGCAGGCCTTATAGGCTTTGCTCTTGTATTTGTCATGATGATAGCAGCATACGGACTTATGGGTATTGTTGCAGACCTTGCACTTTTCCTTTATGTAATCATGATATTATGGGCTATGGCATTCTCAGGAAGCACGCTTACACTTCCTGGTATTGCAGGTATCATACTCGGCGTTGGTATGGCAGTAGATGCAAATGTAATAATATTCTCACGTATAAGAGAAGAAATCGCTGCAGGTAAACCGGTTAAATCATCATTTAAGCTCGGATTCTCAAGAGCTCTAAGTGCAATAATAGATGCACAGGTAACAACACTTATCGCAGGTATTGTGCTTTATGAAATAGGTTCAGCTACTGTTAAGGGCTTTTCAGTAACACTGATGCTTGGTATCATCGCATCAATAATCTCAGGCGTTCTTATTTCAAGACTTTATCTGGATGTATTTATCAATATACACAGAGAAGATCCGAAGGCTTCGCTGTTCGGTTTAAAAGAAGACGGAACAATGAGATTCTCTGTAAAGAAGGTTATCGGATTCCTTAACAAGAAAAAGATTTTCTATATTGCAAGCGTTGCGGTTATTGTAATCGGACTTGTAATAGGCGGCATCAGAGGGTATAACTTCGGTATCGATTTTACAGGCGGAACAATGCTGCAGATAGATATGGGTCAGCAGGTTGAACTTGAAGAAGTTGAACAGATAGCCGATGACTACGGATGCGAACAGGTAAATGTAGTATATGGCGGAGAAAACAACGAAGAGGTAATAATCAGAACAACTACTTTCCTTGAAAACAGTGACAGAGAAGAACTTTTCAAGGTATATCAGGATAAATTCGGATGTGATGACGAGGCACTGGTTGCTTCAGAACAGTTCGGTCCTGCAGTAGGGGATGAACTTAAGGCAAATGCCTTAAAGGCAGTTATAATTGCTGCAATATGCATGCTCATCTATATCATATTCAGATTTAGAAGAGCAGCATTCGGTATTGCCGCTATCGCAGGTCTTGTGCATGACGTTCTTATCACTATTGCATTCTACGGAATATTTAATATAACAATCAACAATCCGTTCATAGCAGGTGTTCTTACTATCGTAGGTTACTCAATCAATGATACAATCGTTATATTCGACAGAATAAGAGAGAACCTGGGTATGACAAAGAAGAAGGATCTGACACTTTTATGCAATGAAAGTATAAGTCAGACACTTGGCAGATCGATTATGACATCAGCCACAACACTTCTTGTAATGATACCAATGTTCATCATGGTTTCAGTTTCAATAAGACAGTTCATACTTCCTCTTATGGTTGGCGTACTTGTTGGTTCATACTCATCGATCTGCGTATGTTCACCGCTGTTCCACGATATTACCAAGTATCTTGAGAAGAGACGTTCAGGCAAGGGCGGCAAGAAAAAGTATCAGGGAGCTCCAAAAAAGGACAAACCTAAGGACTACGGCAACGGCGCAGTAGTTTAACAAATAATTATAAGTATATGTTATTTCTGTCATATGCAGCTCATGCTGCATATGACATGTTTAAAGGGCTAATTTATGAATCGCAGAGAACAGTTTATAGACGACATTTTAAATAGAAATCCGAATTATGATACGGAATTAATAACCAAGGCTTATAGACTGGCTGATGATATGCATAAGGACCAGATTAGAAAGTCCGGCGAGCCATATATAATTCATCCTATAGCAGTTGCCAAGATACTTGCAGATCTCGGTATGGATGATGAGACTATTGTGGCCGGACTTCTTCATGATGTTGTTGAAGATACTGATCTGACTTTAGAGGATGTAAGACGTGACTTTGGAGAAAGCATAGCTCTTCTTGTCGACGGCGTCACTAAACTCGGATCCATAGTATACGAGAGCAAGGAAAAGAGACAGGCAGAGACACTTCGCAAGATGTTTCTTGCAATGTCCAAGGATATCCGTGTGCTTATAATTAAACTTTCTGACAGACTTCATAATCTTCGTACAATCAACTATATGACGGAAGAGAAGATTAAAGAAAAATGCACAGAAAGCCTTGAGATATATGCACCGCTTGCAAGCAGACTGGGAATGAACAACATGAAGACAGAAATGGAAGATATCTGTCTTAAATATCTTGATCCTGAAGCGTATTACGATCTTGCTGAAAAAGTGAGTCAGAGAAAAGGCGACAGGCAGAAGATAATCGATGCAGTAATCGAAGATGTAAGGGAAGCCCTTGACGAATACAATTTCAAGTATGAAATAATGGGAAGATCGAAGCATTTCTACAGCATCTACAGAAAGATGAAATATCAGAACAAGCAGCTTGATGAAATCTTTGATCTTTCAGCTATAAGAATAATAGTTGAAACAGTCAGAGAATGTTACGCGGTTCTTGGAGTTGTTCACACTATGTGGAAACCTATTCCGGGTAAATTCAAAGACTACATTGCTATGCCTAAACCTAACATGTATCAGTCGCTTCATACAACTGTAATAGGTGACAACGGTTCTCCGTTTGAAATACAGATACGTACTGTAGAGATGCACAGGATTGCAGAATACGGTATTGCTGCACACTGGAAATACAAAGAAGGAATCAAGAGCGACAAGGAAGAGGTTAAACTGTCATGGCTCAGACAGACACTTGAACTTCAGAAAGAACAGGAATCAAACGAGTTCATGGAAACCCTCAAGGTTGATCTTTTCGCAAGTCAGGTTTATGTATTTACACCAAAGGGAGATGTGATGGAACTTCCTGCAGGTTCCACACCTCTTGATTTTGCATTCAAGATTCACACAGATGTCGGATGCAAATGTGTAGGTGCGAAGATAAACGGAAAAATAGTTCCGATTGATTACATCCTTCAGAACGGCGATATTGTGGATATACTTACCAATCCCAATTCGTCGGGTCCAAATATTGACTGGCTTAAAATTGCAAAGTCAAGCACGGCGAGAACAAAAATCCGACAGTATCTTAAAAAAGTCAATAAAGGTGATAATGTCGAAAAAGGTAAAGAAGCGCTTGACCGTTATATCAGAAAGAAAGGATATAGTGTAAACGATGTACTGATATCGTCATACATTCAGAAGGCATCAAAAGAACTGAAATACAGTACTCCTGATGATATGTATGCACAGATAAGCCAGGGAGGTCCGGTTCTCGGCAAGGCTGCAAACCTTATCATCGGGCTTTACAGAGAGGACAAAAAGAAAGAAGAAGAAAAAGATAAGAATGATATATCGAATATCATCAGTGAAACAAAGGTAAAGGCGCGTCACAGGAAAAACAACAGCAATCTCGGTATAAGTGTCAAAGGCATGTCCGACCTTCTTGTCAGAGTTTCAAAATGCTGCAACCCTGTTCCGGGCGATGAGATAATAGGTTATATAACTAAAGGAAGAGGTGTATCCATTCACAGAGCGGACTGTCCTAATATAACAGGGCTTTCCGAGACAGAAAAACAGAGATTTATTGAAGTTGAATGGGATGAACCTGAACAGGGAGTTATATCATACGATGCAGATATTTCAATAATAGCCGAAGACCGTAAGGGGCTGTTCTCAGATCTTTCCAAGACATGCGAGGATATGGATGTTCATATAGTAGGTGTCAATTTCAGATCAAACAGAGACGGCGTTGTCCATATTATTATGACCCTGGCTCTTTCGAATACCGGCGAGATTGAGATGATAATTCGTAAAATAAGGAATATTAACGGTGTAATAGAAGCAGGAAGAGCAAGCTGACAGTTATGAGAGCAGTAGTACAGAGAGTATATGAATCAGATGTCACTGTGGAAGGAAACATCACAGGAGCAATAAAAGAAGGACTTACTGTCCTGATAGGTGTTGAGAAGGGTGATACTGAAAATGATGCAAAATATATAGCTGACAAGGTATCAGGACTCCGTATATTTGAAGATGAAAACGGTAAAATGAACCTTTCAGTAAAGGATATATCGGGTAAAGTACTTGCAGTTTCGCAGTTCACACTGCTGGGAGATGCAAGAAAAGGCAAAAGGCCTTCATTTATTGAGGCTGAACTTCCCGACAGAGCAAATGAGCTTTATACTCATGTTTGCAGTCTGATACGTGAAAACGGAATAGCAGTTGAAACTGGAGTATTTCAGGCTCATATGCATGTTAAGATTTATAACGATGGTCCGGTTACTATTCTTCTGGACAGCAGGAAAACATTTTAGTGAGGTAATTATGCAGATAACAACAATTCCGACAGGGGCACTGCAGGCTAATTCATATCTTGTAGTGGACGAAGAGACTAACAAGGCATTTATTGTAGATCTGGGCGGTTACAGCAACAGACTTAAAAGCTTTATAGACCGTGAAGGTTATGATGTGGAGTATATAATACTTACACACGGACACGGAGACCATATCTGCGGAGTGCCGGGTCATTTAAAGGACTGGCCTGATGCAAAAGTGGTAGCAGCAAAAACAGAGCTTCCGCTTCTTACAGATGCCGCTCTGAATATGGCAAGAGATACAGGCGGTGAAGATGTGACTGTAAATCCGGACATACTGGTAGAAGACGGCGATACACTTGATGTTGGAAATATTCATCTTACATTTTATCTTACTCCGGGACACACAAAGGGTGGAATGTGCATTTACACACCGGGAGTGGTGTTCAGCGGTGATACACTTTTCAGACAGTCAATAGGCAGAACTGATTTTTATGGAGGTTCTTTCCCTGAAATAAAGAAATCAATCAAGGAGAAACTTTTTGTTCTGCCTGACAGTACAGTTGTATATCCGGGTCATATGGGTCCTACTACTATCGGATTTGAAAAGGAGAACAACCCTTTTGTTATATAACATAGTTCTTAGAAATGTCAGAAAAAGATACGAATACGAAGAACTTGTCAAGATATTCCTTCATGAGGATGAATATGAAATTTATGCTCTTGAACAGAAAGTGCAGGGTGTTTTCATAACAGAAAAGCAGCTGGAAAAAGAAATCGAAGCTCTTGATAACTGCCTGTATTTCAGTCTTGAAGGTGAAACAAAAGAAGCAAAAAACAGGCTGAAAGGCGAAATCTTCGACTGTCTTTCAGAGATTACAGGAATAAGACCGCCGTGGGGAAGTCTCACCGGGGTAAGACCGGTTAAGCTTTGCGGAATGCTTCAAAACCCTTTTAAAGAACTTACCTCAGATTACAGGGTATCTCCTCATAAGGCTGAAGAAATCTGTAATATTTACGATTATCAGCAGAAGATGCTTAATAAATGTGACGAGCGGACAATAGGTATGTATATCGGAATTCCTTTCTGTCCTACAAGGTGTCTTTATTGTTCTTTCACATCAAATCAGCCGAGCGGTGATGCAGTTGACAGATATCTTGAAGCGCTGATTAAGGAAATAAGGTATTGCGGCAAAAAGATAAAAGAACAGAAACTGAAGGTTGAATCAGTATATATAGGCGGAGGAACTCCTACAACTCTCGATGAGACTCAGCTGGAAAGACTTCTTAAGACCGTATCCGAATCGATAGATACTGATAATCTTGCAGAATACACTGTCGAGGCAGGACGTCCGGACACGATAACCCGGGGAAAACTTGCTGTGCTGCACAGTTACGGTGTAGGGAGAATCAGCATTAATCCTCAGTCCATGAAAGAAGATACCCTTAACCTTATAGGAAGAAGCCACAGTCCGGAGGACATACGCAGAGCTTTCAGAGAAGCAGAAAAATCCGGTATCCCTGTTATAAACGCGGACTTGATTGCCGGTCTGCCCGGAGAGACCCCCGAAGATTTCAGAAGGAGTCTGAATGAAGTAGTTTCACTTGGTGCAGAGAATATAACTGTTCACAGTCTGGCTGTAAAAAAAGCGTCAAGACTGATAGAAAAGGATCCGGATTATCACTTCAGAAGCAGAGATACTGTTACTGAAATGATTGACATTGCAGGTGAGATTCTTACAGGCAGAGGTTATGTGCCGTATTATCTGTACAGACAGAAACATATGTCCGGCAGTCTTGAAAATGTAGGTTACTGCAGAGATGATACTCTCGGAATATACAATATCCGTATAATGGACGAGTCACAATCGGTGCTTGCATGTGGAGCTGGCGCCATAAGCAAAAGGTATTATCCTGAAGAAAACAGAATTGAAAGAGTTGCAGATGTTTCCAATTACGAAATTTACATCGAAAGAATCGATGAAATGATAGAAAGAAAAGAAAAAGACTTTTTTAACTGGAGGTAGATTAATGCTTACAAATGCGCCTAAGGGCACAAAGGATATGCTGCCGCAGGAAGCATATAAATGGAGATATGTAAGAACAGAGTTTGCAAAACTGGCAGACAGATACGGATTCAGACAGATTGATACTCCTGTTTTTGAACATACTGAACTGTTTCACAGGGGAGTGGGAGACACTACTGACATAGTTCAGAAGGAAATGTATACATTTGAAGATCACGGCGGAAGAAGCATAACATTAAGACCAGAGGGAACTTCACCTGTAGTAAGATCATTTGTAGAGCATAAGGCATATGCTGACCCTCAGCCGACAAAAATGTTTTACGATATTCCGTGCTTCAGATATGAGAAGCCCCAGGCAGGAAGATTGAGACAGTTTCATCAGTTCGGCGTGGAAGTATTCGGTTCATCTGATATGCTTGCAGATGCTGAAGTAATATCTTTAGGATATGAATTTCTCAGGCGAATGGGAATAACCGGTGTTGAACTTAGAATCAACAGCATAGGATGTCCATCCTGCAGAGAAGGCCACAGGAAGGCCCTTAGAGACTTTCTGCGCCCGAGATATGATGAGCTTTGCAGTACATGCAAAGACAGGTTCGAGAAAAATCCGCTCAGAATACTTGACTGCAAATCACCAGTGTGCAGCGATATTGTAAAAGGTGCACCTGTAATGATGGATTATCTCTGTGATGACTGCAGAGATGCATTTGAACAGCTTAAGGAAAACCTTGACGCCATGAATATAGAATATACTGTCGATACAGGAATAGTAAGAGGACTTGACTACTATACAAAGACAGCATTCGAATTTGTGTCAAATACAGGAAGGGCACAGTCAACTGTATGCGGAGGTGGAAGATACGACAACCTTATAGAACAGGTTGGAGGCCCTTCAACTCCCGGAGTAGGTTTTGGACTTGGGATAGAGAGACTTCTTCTCACTATGGAAGAATGCGGAATAGATATACCAAACGAGGGCGGTACAGATGTATTCATTGTCATGATGGGAGACAAGGCAAAAAAATATGGACTTGGACTTGTTTCAGAACTGAGAGCAAGAGGAATCAATACACAGATAGATCTTCTTTCAAGAAACATCAAGGGACAGATGAAGAATGCCGATAGAACAGGTGCTGGATATGCCGTGATTGTCGGGGATAACGAAATTGAAAAAGGAATTATTTCAGTAAAGGTTCTTGCAGAATCAAGACAGATAGAAGTACCTATGGATGAGATAACAGAAATGCTTTGCAGGGAGCTTGGGAAATAATTATGAAAATCGGAATTTTCGGCGGCAGTTTTGATCCGGTGCATTACGGGCACATATCTATCGCTGTTCAGGCAAGAGAGGAGCTGGGTCTTTCGAAAATCATCTTTATGCCTGCAAGAGTTTCTCCTTTCAAGACCGGTAGAAAACCTGCTGACGGAAAAATGCGCGCTGAGATGATAGAGCTTTCGCTGGAGCATTATGACGGTGCTGCAGTGTCGATGTATGAGCTTGAACGTGATGAAGTTTCATACACAGTACATACATTAAATCATTTCAGAGATATCCTGGGTGAGGATGACTCCATTTACTTTATAACAGGAACGGATTCGTTTCTGACAATAGACAGCTGGTACAGAGCCGATGAACTTCTTTCTCAGTACAGCTTCGTTATAGGAGCAAGACCTGGATATATGGAAAATGAACTTGATGAGAAAATTAAACAGATAACTTTAAAATACGGATGTGAGGCTTATAAGATTCACAACAGACATGTTGATGTATCTTCAAGTGAAATACGCGCAAGAGCTGCTGCCGGGCTTTCACTTGCAGGTCTTGTGAATCCGAAGGTAGAAAGGTACATCAATGAGCATGGACTGTATAGATAGCTGTCTGAGATATATGGATGAGCACCTGAATGAGCACAGAAGAAACCATACGCTTGGAGTAAGGGAAACAGCACTGAAACTGGCAGGAATATACGGTGCAGACAAAAACAAGGCAGAGGCTGCCGCGTTATTCCACGATATCGCAAAACCTCTCAGTCAGGAAGAAAGCGATGCGGAGGTAATAAAATACGGGCTTCCCGCCTGTCTTATAGGCAACAGAAATCTGGCACACGGTCATATAGCAGCATGCTGGGCACGCGACAGATTCGGTGTGACAGATGAGGAGGTGCTTGATGCTGTAAGATACCACACTTCTGCAAAGAAAAATATTCCTCTGCTGTCTAAGATAATATTTGTTGCAGACACAGTTGAACCGGGAAGAACATATGCTGAAGCTGAAATGCTGAGAAACAGAGCATACGAAGACATAGACTGGGTGTACAGATATATTCTTCTATGGATGAGGGATGATTTAAAACGAAAGGGAATTGAACCGGGAAGAGATACACTTGAAGCTATTAAGGAGGTAACTGATGAATAGCAAGGAAATGGCATTTTTCGCTGCAAGGAATCTGGATACAAAAAAAGCTGAAGATGTTCAGATTATTGATATTGCGAATAAATCAGGTTTTGCAGACTATTTTGTAATGGCTAGTGCAGGAAGTGAACGTCAGCTTAAGGCACTGGTTGATGAAATTGAATTTGTATTCGAAAAAGAACAGGTTTTTGTTAAAAGAATAGAAGGAAAGCCTGGTTCCGGCTGGCTGCTTATGGACTATGGAGATATAATAATCAATGTATTCACAAGGGAGGCCCGCTCAAAATATAATGTTGAAAAGGTATGGGGTGACTGTGAAACAGTACCTTTTGAAGAATAATTGGAGGAATGGTCAAAATGCAGGAAAGATATGATTTTCAAGCCATAGAAAAAAAATGGCAGAAGTACTGGAAGGATAACGAAACATTTAAGATGGAAGAAAAACCCGGACAGGAGAAGTACTACGTTCTTGAAATGTTCCCTTATCCGTCGGGTAAACTCCACATGGGTCATGTAAGAAACTACTCAATAGGAGATGTAGTAGCAAGATTCAAAAATATGGAAGGCAAAAATGTTCTTCATCCTATGGGATTTGATTCATTCGGTCTTCCGGCTGAGAATGCGGCTATAAAGCATGGAACAGCACCTGATGTATGGACCTGGGACAACATACATGAGATGGAGAATCAGCTGTCTGAACTTGGACTTTCGTATGACTGGGACAGAGAAGTATGCACGTGTCATCCGGACTATTACAGATGGATGCAGTGGATATTCATACAGTTTTACAAGAAAGGGCTTGCTTACAAGAAAGAAAACCCTGTAAACTGGTGTCCGAGCTGTCAGACAGTGCTTGCAAACGAGCAGGTTGTTGATGGAGAATGCGAAAGATGCGGAACTGCAGTAACAAAGAAAAACCTTTCACAGTGGTATTTCAAGATTACTGATTATGCTGACAGACTTCTTGAGAATCTTGACAATGGAAAGCTTGACGGATGGCCCAACAAAGTCAAGGTGATGCAGAAGAACTGGATTGGTAAGTCAACAGGATGTGAAGTTGATTTCAAAATCGTAGATGATGATCGTTTGATGAAGATTTATACAACAAGAGTGGATACATTATTCGGTGTTACATACATGGTAATGTCTCCTGAACATCCTTATGTGAATTCTCTTGTTGAAGGAACCGAATATGAGCAGCCTGTAAGAGAATACCAGGACAGATGCAATCATATGAGCGAAATAGAAAGAACTTCAACTTCAAACGAAAAGACAGGTGTGTTCATCGGAAGATATGCTGTAAATCCTGTTAACGGCAAAGAAGTTCCAATATATATTTCAGACTATGTTCTTATGGGATATGGAACAGGCGCAATCATGGCAGTACCTGCTCACGATGAACGTGACTTTGCATTTGCCAAGAAATTCAACATTGAAATCATTCCTGTAGTAGATCCCGGCAATCCTGATATCGATATCAATAATCTGCAGGAAGCCTTTGTTGCAGAGGGGACAATGATTAATTCAGGCCGTTTCAACGGTATGAACAACCGTGAAGCGATTGGAGAGTTTATCAAATGGGCTGAAGAAACAGGTATCGGCAAAGCCACTACCAACTACAGACTCAGAGACTGGCTTATCTCAAGACAGAGATACTGGGGAACTCCTATTCCTATGATTTACTGTGAAAAGTGCGGCTGGGTCCCTGAAAAAGAAGAGAATCTTCCTGTTCTTCTGCCTGAAGATATAGAATTTACAGGCAAGGGAGAATCTCCAATAGCCACATCAAAGACATTTGTTGATACAGTATGTCCGGTTTGCGGTGCCCCTGCAAAGAGGGAAATCGATACTATGGACACATTCCTTGATTCGTCATGGTATTTCCTTAGGTATTGCGATCCTAAGAATGAAAATGAACCTTTCTCAAGAGAGAAAACAGACTACTGGATGAATGTTGACCAGTACATCGGAGGAGTTGAGCATGCAATTCTTCATCTGATGTATGCGCGATTCTTCCAGATGGCTCTTCATGACCTGGGTCTTGTAAGAGATGAAGAACCGTTCAGGAACCTTCTCACTCAGGGAATGGTTAACAAAGACGGTAAAAAAATGAGTAAATCTCTGGGCAACGTTGTAAGTCCGGCTGAAATACTCGAAAAATACGGTGCTGATACTGCAAGGCTGTTTATTCTGTTTGCCGCACCTCCTGAAAAAGAACTTGACTGGTCAGATGCAGGAGTTGAAGGCTCGTTCAGATTCCTTAACAGAGTATACAGACTTGTATATGAAACAGTGAACAGATACGGATTCAAGTCATGCGATTTCAAAATCACAAACGATAATGATAAGAATCTTAACTATATGGTTAACTACGCTATCAAAAAGGTTTCAGAAGATGCCGGCGGTAAATTCCAGTTCAACACTGCAATCAGCACTATTATGGAATTAGTTAATGAGATGTATCGCTACAAAGAGCTTCCGGATGTAAACGAAGGCCTTCTTAACTATGCTGTTAAGAACCTGGTTCTCATTCTTTCACCATTTACACCTCATATCTGTGAAGAAATGTGGGAGTTCCTTGGAAACAGCACAAGTCTTTACAAGGAACACTGGCCGGAATTTGACGAAAGCGCTCTTGTAAAGGATACAGTAGAAATTGTTATCCAGATTAACGGCAAGGTTAAGGAAAAAATGCATGTTGCCAGCAATCTGGGAAGAGATGAGCTCGCAGCCGTTGTACAGGAATCAGAAAAGTACAAGGCTCTTACAGACGGCAAACAGGTTGTCAAGGTAATTGCAGTGCCGGGTAAGCTTGTCAACGTCGTAGTAAAATAGAGCTCTTTATGGAGTGATATATGAGAAAAAATACTAGAAGAAGGGAAACTCCGTCACTCCGCGTTATTCCTATAGGTGGACTCACCGAAATAGGTAAGAATCTTACAGTTCTTGAATTTCAGAATCAGATTCTTATAATTGACTGCGGAATGAGTTTCCCGGAAGATGAAATGTACGGAATAGATGTTGTGCTTCCGGACTTTTCATACCTTAAGAATCCTCAGAAGAAGATTAAAGGTATTATTCTTACACATGGTCACGAAGACCATATAGGTGCCATACCGTATCTTCTCAAGGAGATTAATGTTCCTGTATACGGAACAAGACTAACTCTCGGACTTGTTAAAAGCAAGCTGGATGAGCATGGTCTTACAGCCAGACTGAACACAATTAAACCGGGTGACAGATTCAGGCTTGGCATGTTTTCAGTTGAGACCATCAGAACTACCCATTCGATAGCCGATGCGGTATGCTATTTCATAGAAACTCCTGCAGGAAGTGTTTTCCATACAGGAGATTTCAAGATAGACTATACACCTGTAGATGGTGAACCGATTAATTTCACAAAACTTGCGGAGATAGGCTCAAAAGGAGTAACGCTTCTCATGTCAGACAGCACTAATGCCATGAGACCGGGATTTACTGCTTCAGAAAGATTTGTAGGTGAAAAATTAACTGAGATATTTTCACAGGCAAAGAGCCGGATTATAGTTGCTACATTTTCATCAAATGTCCACAGACTGCAGAAGATAATTGATATTTCCGCAAAATACAACCGTAAAGTTGTAATATCGGGCAGATCCATGGAAAACGTTGTAAGAATAGCAAGTGAACTGCATTATCTGAAGGCGCCGAAAGGAACAATTATAACGATTAATGAAGCCAACAGGCTTCCTGACAAGAAGGTAACAATTATAACGACAGGAAGTCAGGGAGAACCCATGTCAGCTCTTGCCAGAATGGCCAAAAACGAGCATAAAAGCATTCAGATCAAAAAAGGTGACAAGGTTATATTATCGTCAACTCCAGTACCGGGAAATGAAAAGACAGTCACTACCGTCATCAACACCTTAATAGAAAAAGGTGCAGATGTAATATATTCAGATATAGCAGAAACTCATGTTTCCGGTCATGCGAGACAGGAGGAGCTAAAAATAATGCTTTCGCTCATAAAGCCTAAGTTCTTTATGCCGGTTCACGGAGAAATAAGGCATCTTCTTGCTCACAAGCAGATTGCAGTAAATCTTGGAATGAAAGAAGATAGAATCTTCATAATGGAAAACGGCTGCATTCTTGATATGAACAGAAACAGAGCCCGCAAACTGTCCGAGAAGATTAAGGTAGAGGATGTTCTGGTCGACGGACTTGGTGTAGGTGATGTGGGAAGCATAGTTCTCAAGGAC
This sequence comes from Bacillota bacterium, assembly GCA_016293805.1. Classification (GTDB taxonomy): domain Bacteria; phylum Bacillota; class Clostridia; order Peptostreptococcales; family Anaerovoracaceae; genus UMGS973. Next base: position 98,488 of record JAEDDI010000001.1, read on the forward strand.
AGAAAACTTCTTTCAGAGGCAGGTCTTATTATCGCTGCCGCAGCCATAGACAGAAAAGCATGCAGGGTAGTATCCGGACCTGACATTATATCCAGAGGTTTTGTTTATGTACGCGAGAATGAAGATTTAATCGATGAGGCGAGAATCGTTGTTGAGAATACACTTGAAAAATGCATGAAAAAGAACATGCGTGACTGGAACGCTATCAAACAGGCAGTTCGCGATGATCTCAGGGGGTTTATTTACCGTAAGACGGAGAGAAGTCCTGTAATACTGCCTATATTTTTGGAGGTATGAAAATGAATGTTTATGATCAGGCTCACAATCTTGCAAGAGCCATCAGAGAATGCGAAGAATACAGACAGTATGCAAAACAGAGAGATCTTGTAAATGCCAACCCGCAGCTGAAGAGCATGATAGATGATTTTCAGAAACAGCAGATTGCAATACAGGCGGCACAGATGGCAGGGGATGAGGTTTCTCCTGAGACAATGGGGCAGCTTCAGCAGAGCATGCAGATATTGATGACAGATCCCATTGCTGCTGAATACATTCAGTGCCAGATGAGATTTGCACTGATGATGCAGGATGTATTCGGTATTCTCAATGAAGTCATTGAACCCGAAAAGGGCACGCTTCAGTAATACTTGCAATAATTTCATTGTTTGGTATAATATTATAGCGTGAAGTCAGATTTAACTTATAAGATAATATAGAATGGAGAGATATCATGATTTATGCAAGCGATTTTAGAAAAGGCATCACTTTTGAAATTAACGGAGAGCCTCATGTAGTGCTTGATTTCCAGCATGTTAAACCCGGTAAGGGTGCTGCTTTTGTAAGAACAAAATACAAGAACATTCTTTCAGGAGCAACAAGAGAAGAAGCTTTCAATCCTGACGACAAGTTTCCTAAGGCACACATCGAAACAAAGGTTATGCAGTATCTTTATTCAGATGGAGAACTTTACTACTTCATGGATCCTGAAACATATGATCAGATTCCGTTAAGCTTAGAACAGGTCGAAGAAGCTATGAAGTACTTAAGAGAAAATGATGAAGCTACAATCAAGTTCTACAAGGGAAATGCATTCATGGTAGAAGCTCCTAACTTTGTAGATCTTAAGATTATCGAGACTGAACCAGGCGTTAAGGGCAACACAGCAACAAATGTTACAAAGGCTGCCACAGTTGAGACCGGTGCAGTTATTCAGGTTCCTATCTTCATCGAAGAAGGAGAAGTCATCCAGATTGATACTAGAACAGGCGAATATCTTGGAAGATCAAAGAAATAGTTTTTAACAGGGACGCCATAAGCGTCCCGTTATTTTTGAGGTGATTCAGAGATGAAAAAACTAATATCAGTACTTCTTGCTGCAGCTTTAATTCTTGCGGCTGGTTTTTTTGGAGTGACCGCATGGATTGGAGCACCGCTTGACAAAAACGATGATTCAGTCAGAATTGTATCTGTAAGTGAGGGAAGCGGCACATATGACATAGCGGTAGTTCTTGAAGAAAACGGGATAATTGACAATACTTCTTTTTTCAGAATCCTGTCAAAGCTAAAAAGGTATGACGGAAGATACATTGCCGGAGCGTATGAGCTTTCACCTTCGATGAGCATGACGGAAATAATGAAAAAAATTGCATCAGGTGATACCGCAACTGAAAGCTTTACTGTTATCGAAGGGCAGACAGTAGAGAAGATAGCACACAATCTGGATGCAGCAGGTATTGTTGATTACGATGAATTCATGAATGAGGAGCAGCATGGCGTATTCGATTATGATTTCCTTGAAGGATGCGAAAACTCAATGTACAGGCTTGAAGGTTTTCTTTATCCCGACACTTACCATTTTGATATGGGAACAGATGTTCATGATGTGATAGATATAATGCTGAAACGTTTTGATGAGGTTATATATTCTCAGTACAAAGACGTATCCTGCAAATACAGCTTCAGAGAAACTGTAATAATTGCATCTATAATACAGAGAGAAGCGGGCAGAAAAGAGGATATGGCTGACGTTTCATCCGTAATATACAACAGGCTCGATATTGGAATGGCACTTCAGATGGACTCAGTCGTATCATATATTCTTCAGGAGGACAAGGTGGATCTGACATACAGCGATATCAATGTTGATTCAGATTACAATCCATATAAAAATACGGGACTTCCTCCAGGCCCGATATCAAGTCCCGGGCTTGATGCTGTTAAAGCAGCGTTTAATCCGAATGATACTGATTATCTTTATTTTGTATTAAGTGACAGACTTGACGGATCGACAAACTTTTCCTCTGATTACAGTCAGTTTGAAAAAGATAAAAAAGCATATTATGATGCAAAGGATAAATAATGGGAGAATATCAGAATATTATAAACGAAAGAGTTACTGACTATCTTATATCATGTTACCGTCCGTATAACGGGGAGCTGGCCGCTTTTCGTAAAAGAGCAGAAGAAGACAGAGTTCCTGTGATTCTTCCTGATGCAGAGACACTTATACTTAACATCATCAGAATCATGAAACCCGAGCGGATTCTGGAAATCGGTACAGCTGTCGGATATTCCTCATGCTGTTTTGCAGAGGTTTCAGGGGTTCCTGTAGACACAGTTGAAAAAAAAGAATCCGTTGCAGTAACTGCCAGGGACAACATACGTGATATGGGGCTTCAAAACCTCATAACAGTATACACCGGCGATGGGGAAGAAGTTGTATGCGGTCTTGATCATACATACGACTTCATCTTTATTGATGCTGCCAAATCCCATTACAGGAGATTCTTTGATGCTGCTGTGTCTAAGGCAAAAGACGGTGCTGTCATAGTCTGTGACAATGTTCTTTTTAAAGCAAGAGTGGTTTCTGATGAATATGATCCGTCAGGAAAGTACAAAACAAATATACGCAGGATGAGAGAGTTTATTGATTATCTTTTATCACTTGATTATGCCGATACCTCGCTGATACCTGCAGGTGACGGCCTTACAGTAACAGTTTTAAAACACAGAGGGTAGATTTATGAGAAAAATTGAGCTTCTTGCCCCTGCAGGCGATATTGAAAAACTTAAATTTGCAGTCGATTACGGTGCTGATGCCGTATACTTTGGCGGTGAGATGTTTTCACTTCGCGCAGGTGCAGGAAATCTTACTATCGAAGAAATACGTGAAGGCGTTGAATACTGTCATTCACATGGAGCAAGAGCGCATCTTGCACTTAACATATATGCGCATAATGAAGATATTCAGCCCCTGCGCGAGTATCTTCTTAAGATAAGGGATATTAAAATAGATGCTTTTATCATTTCAGATCCGGGTATTATCTGTCTTGTAAGAGAAATTATTCCGCGTGCGGAAATACATCTTTCTACACAGGCCAATACAACAAATTATCTCACCGCAAGATTCTGGTACGAACAGGGTGTTAAGAGAATAGTAACAGCCAGAGAACTAACATTTGATGAAATCATAGAAATGAGACAGAACATACCGGCGGGAATGGAGATGGAAAGCTTCGTACAGGGTGCTATGTGCATTTCGTATTCGGGAAGATGCCTTCTTTCAAACTATATGATTGAAAGGGACGCCAACAGAGGACAGTGTGCGCATCCGTGCAGATGGAAATACAAGCTTGTTGAAGAAAAGAGACCTGGAGAATACTATCCTGTTGAAGAAGATGGACGGGGAACATATATACTTAATTCTAGAGACCTCTGCATGATAGAACATATTCCTCAGCTGATTGAAGCCGGAATAACATCATTCAAGATTGAAGGAAGAATGAAGAGCATCTTCTATGTTGCCAACATAGTGCGTGCATACAGGTACGCCATAGATTCATATCTGGCAGATCCTGAAAACTATCATTTTAATCCAAAATGGCTTGATGAGCTTAAAATGGCAAGTCACAGAGAGTTCACCACCGGTTTTTACTTCGACAAGCCGACGAACAAGGATCAGAATTATCAGACAAGTGCATATACAAGAGACTACAGCTTCACCGGAATAGTACTGGAATACAATGAAAAGACAAAGACAGCAGTAGTAGAGCAGCGTAACAAGATGAATATCGGTGATACAATCGAAGTGTTCGGTCCTGACTGCGAAGGATTCGAATTTGAACTAACATATATGCACGATGAAGATGACCAGCCGATAGAGTCGGCACCTCATCCACAGCAGATTCTGCATATAAAGTTTCCAAGGGAAGTAAAGAAAAACTATATGTTATGCAAACGCAAATAAAGATGCTCGACTGAGCATCTTTTTATAAATCCATCTCTCCTCTTATGTCTGTTTCCATGTATGCTTTAATTTTCTCCTTCGGGTAGTCCTGGCTGAAAAGATAATACAGTTTTGTTACAGCAGCTTCTGTAGTCATATTGTAACCTGAAACCGCACCTGCCTTCTTAAGGCTTGAACTTGTCTCATATGCACCAAGTGATACCGAACCCTTTGCACACTGTGAACATACTGTAACAATTGTTCCCTTGTCAAAGGCCTTTTTTATGATATCAGGAAGTGATTCGTCATTTGATGGAATATTACCTGCACCAAAAGCCTCAAGCACTATACCTGAAAGACTTTCCGTCATTATATTCTCAAACAGCGAAAACTGCATACCCGGAAAGAACTTGAGTACAGCAATTGGAATCTGTTTCAGCTCAGTAAGAAAAAGCTTGCCGCTGCCCGGTTTTCGCAGGGCACTGTAGTTGTACCTTATGTCTATTCCTGCTGTAGCAAGCGGCGGACAGTTCGGAGAATCAAATGCAGCTATATCGTCTGCAGATACTTTTGTTGCCCGGTTTCCTCTGTATAGCTTTCCTCCGAAAAACAGGGCAACTTCATTGACAACGCCTTCTCCGGCGATAATCATCGAGCAGAGGATGTTGTCCTTCGCATCACTTCTGACTCTGCAAAGCGGTATCTGAGATCCGGTTATAATTACGGGTTTACTGAGATTTTCAAGTGAGAATGAAAGTGCTGAAGCTGTATACGCCATGGTATCTGTACCATGAAGAACAACAAATCCGTCATAATCATCGTATCTTTGAGCTATTGCTCTGCCGATTTTTGTCCAGTGGGTCACATCAATATTAGATGAATCAAGAAGAGGATCAAATTCTATAATATCCCAGTCTGGAAGGGAATCATCTTCTTCATTGAGACTGCTGATCAGAATATCCCTGAAATAATCCTTTCTGGGAGCATATCCGTTTTCTGTAGGTACCATGCCGATGGTACCTCCTGTATATATGATGCAGATTTTCTTATCCATTTTATACCTCCGCCGATATATTACCATATATTCGGTGAATAGTCTTGTATTAATTTATTATACAGATTAAAATGTATCTATATATACATATAGAAAGGATATAATTATGGCCCCCAGGTGGTTTAAGAAAACAAAAAACGACTATGAAGAAGAAGTAATGAGTATTCTTGAGGAAAGTTCTGAAAACGGTTCCCTGAGAGAAGAAGGTAAGAAAATGATCAATGCGATATTTGCATTTGATGATAAACTTGCGCATGAGATAATGACTCCTCGTACAGATGTCTTCATGATAGATATTCAGGATCCTCAGGAAGAATACATGGAGCAGCTTATGGAGCTGCGTTACTCCAGAGTTCCTGTCTATGACGACGATGTCGATAATATAATAGGAATTCTTCACATTAAAGACTATTTCATGCAGGCATATAAAGAAGGTTTTGAAAACGTGAATATCAGGGATATTCTTCGCAGAGCCTGCTTCGTTCCCGAAACAAAGACAATAGATTCTCTGTTTTTCGAACTGCAGAAGACAAATCAGCATATGTCCATACTTATAGACGAATACGGCGGCTTCAGCGGCATAGTAACAATGGAAGATCTGATTGAACAGATTGTCGGAGATATAGATGATGAATATGATGAAACAGAACTTGAAATCAGGAAGCAGGATGACGGTTCATATATTGTCGGAGGCAATACATCTCTTTACGATCTGAACGACGAGCTTGGAACAGAAATATCTTCCGACAACAGTGAGACAGTCGGTGGATTTGTAATAGAGCTTCTCGGCGAGATTCCGGAAGAGAAAGTAGCTGTATCATTCGAAAACTACACATTCACTGTGATGTCTGTAAAGGACAGAAGAATAGAGAATGTTCTTGTTACAATAGGAGAGGATGATAATTCAGCAGAAAACGAATAGAGTGCACCTGCTATCATGCATAGCAGGTATTTTAGTATTTTCTTCAACTATTCCTTAAAATGTTGTACGAAATATGGTTATTTGATATAATATTCTGGAGGTAAAATATATGCAGGATAGAGAAACAACCCGAAGCAAAGTACGTATAAGTGATGAGGTTGTCGCAATATGTACAGCAAATGTCCTATACAGAACCAAAGGAATATACAGGCTGCAGGGCGGAATAATCGAAAACTTCATAAATTCACAGAATCAGGGCATCAGAATCACGAGAAATGACGATGCTGTTAATGTCGATCTGAACATCGTTGCAGACTATGATGTTCAGATACCGCAGGTTGCCTGGGACACACAGGTTAACGTAAAGAAAGAAATCGAGCATATTACCGGACTTTCCGTAAATGCTGTAAACATACATGTTCAGGGAGTCAGACTTCCTGATGAGGAGGAAAACGATGACAAGAAACGAAGCAAGAGATAGACTGATGCAGATGATTTTTCAGATGGACGCCCAGAATGATTTTTCTGCCGAGGCAAGAGATAAATACTTTGAAAATTATCCTGTAAGAGGCAAACAGGCAGAATATATAACTGAAGTACATGAATATCTCATGAACAATATTGAAACTATAGACAAGTTAATCGATGAATCAAGCAACGGCTGGAAGACAGGAAGAATGGCGAAAATGGATCTTGCCATCGTTCGTCTTGCAATCGCTGAAATTCGAGCAATGGATGATGTGCCTTCCGCAGTTGCCATAAACGAAGCTGTTAATCTTGCCAAAATCTACGGAACTGAGAATTCACCGAAATTCATTAACGGACTCCTGGGAAAGGCAGTTGAATTACTGTGATACTTGCATTCGACACAAGCAATTATACAACATCCATCGCAGTCTATGACATGGATAAAGGTATAGTTTACGATGAAAGAATGATTCTAAAGGTTGCAAAAGGAAACAGGGGCCTCAGACAGTCGGATGCCCTTTTTCAGCATATAGAAAACCTTGAAAGAATGTCAATAAAACTTGACTGTTACGACATAGATGCAGTGTGTGTATCTTCAAGGCCAAGACCTCTTGAAGGTTCATATATGCCATGCTTTCGGGCAGGAATTACGTCAGGAAGACTGATTGCATCGCTGATTGGTGTTCCGTATTTTGAAGTGTCACATCAGGAGGGACATATAGCGGCGGCAAAATACGAAACGGCATTTGAAGATGAAGAAACACTCATATGCTGCCATCTTTCAGGCGGAACTTGCGAAATACTTAAGTATGATAACGGTGACATTTCAATAGAGGGCGGAAGCCTTGATATATCATTCGGACAGCTGATAGACAGGACAGGTGTCTTTTACGGTATTGATTTTCCTGCCGGCAAACATCTTGACAGACTTGCACTTGAGGGTAACGATGCCAGGATATTCAGAAAAGTAAATGTGAAAGACGGATATTTTAACATATCAGGGATTGAGAATCAGGTAATGAGTTTGTCACTTTCACCTGAGGATGCAGCTTCTGCTGTCTTCCGTACCATTACTGATGTTCTTTCAGAATCAGTTGCGCAGGTATGTGACAGGACAGGCATAGACAAAGTACTGTTTGCAGGCGGGGTTTCTTCCAGCAGGTTTATACGCGAAAGACTGTCTCTTGAAGGTGTGCATTATCAGTTTGGCAAACCTGAGCTTGCCTGTGACAATGCAGTTGGTACAGCGATACTTGGAGGTAAACTGTTATGGCAGCAAAACCTGTAAAAGTTTCACAGCTTAATGCATATATAAAGAGAATACTGCAGAGCAGTCCTGTATTATCAAATGTAACCGTTATCGGAGAAGTTTCAAATCTCAAGTTTCATTCAAGCGGACATGTGTATTTTTCTCTAAAGGATGAAAAAGGAAAAATCAGCTGTTTCCTTCCTGCAGATATCGCAGTTTCTATGGACAAAAGCATAGAAGAAGGTACGGAAGCTGTTGTTACAGGATATATTTATCTTTATGAGCGGGGCGGAAGCTACTCGATAAATGTTAAAACCATAGAGAAGTCAGGAACAGGAAATCTTGCTGCTGAATTTGAAAAGCTGAAAAAGAAACTTGAAGCAGAAGGACTGTTTGACAGATCTGCGAAAAAACCTCTGAACCCGTTTCCTCGCAGAGTTGCCGTTGTGACATCCGATACAGGCGCAGCAGTTCATGATATTATTAAGATAATCAGGTCAAGAAACAGGTATGTAGATATACTTGTATGTCCTGTACTGGTTCAGGGTCCATCCGCAGCTTCCGATATATCATCTATGATAACTGAACTCAATGAGAAATGTCCGGATACAGATGTTATAATCACGGGAAGAGGAGGCGGCTCAATGGAAGAGCTCTGGGCATTCAACGAAGAATCAGTTGCAAGAGCCATTGCCGCATCTGATATACCTGTAATTTCAGCAGTAGGGCATGAGACAGACTTTACAATAGCTGATTTTGCAGCAGATGTCAGAGCAGAAACACCTACAGCTGCAGCAGTGCTTGCAGTACCTGACATAAATGAACTTGTAATGTACACAGAGGAACTTATGCAGAGTATTGATGCATACATGGATTCCATACTTGAAAGGAATTATCTCAGGCTTCAGGGCTCTGGTATTGTACAGATGTCTCATCTTCTTTACTCAATGATTTCCGGAAGAGAAATGGAGATTAAGGCCCTGTTTAATGTACTTGAGTTTGAAACAGACTCAAGGCTTGAGAGACTTGATAGCAGGATTAAATTATGCCGAGACACAATAGAGAATCTCAATCCATCCCGTATACTTGAAAAAGGATACAGCATTATTAAAGATGAGAATGATTTATGCATAACGGAAATCGGAGATCTTCGTTCAGGTAATGAAATAAAGATAGTAATGCGCGGCGGAGATGCCGGTGCACTTATTACAGAGGTGAGGAAATACAATGGAAAACAGGGAAATGTCATTTGAGGAATGTATGAAACAGCTTGAATTGTGTGCTGAAAAAATCAAAAACGCAGATACAACACTTGAAGAATCCATCAGAGCATACGAAGAAGGACAGAAGTACTATCTCAAATGTTCGGAAATATTAAATGACGCTAAGGGAAAAGTTCAGTTATACAGAAAAGAGGATTAACTATGAGTATTAAATCATATGACGAGTACAGGAACTTTGCAGAAGAACATCTTATGGATTATATCCCTGAAATAGATCATAAGAGCATCACTTTATATGATTCGATGAAATATTCGATCACATCCGGAGGAAAAAGACTCAGACCTGTTCTATTGCTCGCATCATGTGAATTCTCGGGCGGAACAATGGTAGACGCACTGCCGTATGCATGTGCACTTGAATACATTCATACTTATTCACTTATCCATGATGACCTGCCGGCAATGGATAACGATGATTTCAGAAGAGGAAATCCGACTAATCACAGGGTATTCGGTGACGCCATAGCAATACTTGCAGGTGACGGACTTCTTAATTCAGCATATGAAATCATGAATATGGACATGCTGATGTATTTCGATAACCCGATAGCCCTCAAGAAGCGCATATGTGCATCATATGAGATTTCTAAAGGCTCAGGTGTAAGAGGAATGGTTGCAGGACAGGTTGCCGATATAGAGGCGCAGGGTCACTCATGCTCAAAGGAAATGCTTGACTACATTCATCTTAACAAGACAGCCGCACTCATAGTTTCGGCAATAAGGGCAGGCGCATACATAGGCGGCGCCGATTCAGAGAGAATTGAGGCACTTACATCATACGGTGAAAACCTTGGGCTTCTTTTCCAGATAACCGATGATATACTTGATGTCACCGGCGATTCGGCTGAAATGGGCAAGGCCACAGGAGCAGATGCAAAAAACAACAAATCTACATATATATCTGTATACAACCTTGAAAAGACAAAACAGAGAGCCATTAATCTTGCAGACAATGCAAAAAAAGCTCTCTCAAACTATGGAAAAGATGCACAGTTTTATATCGATATTGTCGATAAAGTGCTTATAAGGACTAAATAATGAATAAAATTCTAAACTACAGTTTTCCCGATGACCTGAAATCAATGGACAGCGAAAGACTTGAAGAACTGGCCGGTGAAATACGTGAATTTCTGATAGATTCAGTTTCCTTAACAGGAGGTCATCTGGCTTCTAACCTTGGAGCGGTAGAACTTACTATCGCACTGCACAAAGTATTTGATTGTTATAAAGACCGTATCATATGGGATGTGGGACATCAGTCATATGTACATAAAATTCTTACCGGGAGAGCATCAGAATTTAATACTTTAAGACAGATTGGCGGTCTAAGCGGCTTTCCAAAGCAGTCGGAAAGTGATGCAGACGTATTCGATACAGGTCATGCAAGCAATTCAATTTCACTTGCCGCAGGACTTGCTGCTGCAAGAGATCTTGCTGGTGAAGACTACAGCGTTATATCAGTAATCGGAGATGGTGCTCTTACGGGCGGACTGGCATTTGAGGGACTCAATAATCTGGGAGTGATGAAGACAAAAGCTATTGTCATAGTTAATGATAACGGTATGTCGATTTCCAGAAATACCGGTGGAATTGCTGCTCATCTTGGAAATCTCAGAATGTCATCCAGATATGAACATGCCAAAGATACTGTAAGAAGTGCTCTTAACATGATTCCGGTTGTCGGAACAGGAATTGCAAAAGGAATTTCAGATATCAAAAACTCTGTGAAATATGCTCTGTCATCAGACAGTGCTGTATTTGAGTCCTTTGGATTTAAATATATAGGTCCAATTGACGGACACAGTATAGATGTGCTTGTAAGCACCCTCGAAAGCGCAAGACAGATTGACGGTCCCGTTCTTATACATGCAGTAACCACAAAAGGAAAAGGATATTCTTTTGCAGAAGAAGAACCGGGAAAATTTCACGGAATCGGAAGATTTGACAAGCATACAGGCAAGGCAGTACAGCAGGAGCCGGGATACAGCAATGCCTTCGGCAGACATCTTACAGAGCTAGCTCTTAAAGACAGCAGAATATGCGCAGTATATGCTGCCATGGAGGAGGGAACAGGTCTTACATTGTTCAAAGAGACGTTTCCCGAGAGAGCATTTGATGCGGGAATAGCGGAAGAGCATGCCGTTACATTTGCTGCAGGCCTTGCAAAAGGCGGATTAAGACCATTTGTCACAGTTTACTCAACATTCCTTCAGAGAGCATACGACGAAATTATAGAGGATGTATGCATACAGAAACTGCCTGTAGTATTTGCGATAGACAGAGCAGGCTGTGTCGGAAGAGACGGTGAAACACATCATGGTATATTTGATATTTCTTATCTTTCACATATGCCGGGAATGACAGTATTAGCACCAAGAGATTTTGCAGAACTGTATGAAATGATGGAATATGCACTTACTCTTGACGGGCCGGCTGCAATAAGATATCCAAGAGGGGGACAGAAAGTGCTTCCTGAGGAATTCGGAGTGTACAGTATAGAAGCCGGAAGAGCACAGAAGCTTATATCTGGGAGCGATGTCGAGATATGGGCATGCGGCAATATGGTGTACGATGCATTTGAAGTGTTCAAGATACTTGACAGCAGAGGAATAAGAGCCGGCGTAGTAAACGCAAGATTTATCAGTCCTGTTGATGCAGTTACTCTTGAGGAGACTGACGGCAGGGTAAAGCTCATCGTTACAATGGAGGATAACATCCTCAAGGGCGGGTTCGGATCTCAGATTTCAGCGCTTGCAAAAAAAACACAGGTGCTTTCATTCGGATGGCCCGACAGATTCATAGAACACGGAAGTGTGGATGAACTCAAGAGAAAATACGGACTTGATTCTGAGTCCGTAGCAGAAAGGATAATAGATAAACTTGAAGGAAAGTAAAGAAAGACTTGATGTTCTTCTTGTAGAAAGAGGATATTTCAAATCAAGAGAACAGGCTAAAAGATCGATAATGGCCGGAATTGTTTTCGTAGACGGCGAAAGAATCGACAAGGCGGGAACTCCTGTCAGAGCAGCTTCTGAAATACTTGTCAAAGACAATATCTGTCCATATGTATCAAGAGGCGGTCTAAAGCTCGAGAAAATGATTGATCTTTACGGATTCAGTCTTAAAGATACAGTATGTGCAGATATCGGAGCCTCAACAGGAGGCTTCACCGACTGCATGCTGCAGAAAGGCGCAAAAAAAGTATTTGCAATAGATGTAGGATACGGTCAGCTTGACTGGAAGCTCAGAAATGATGAACGCGTTGTAAATATGGAAAAATGCAATATCAGGTATCTTGATCCTGATACAATCGATGATGACATTACATTTATATCCATAGACGTATCCTTCATATCTCTTAGACTTGTATTCGCTGTCGCCACAAAGCTTCTGAGGGAAGATGGAAGTCTTGTATGTCTTGTAAAGCCTCAGTTTGAAGCAGGAAGAGAACAGGTGGGCAAGGGCGGTATTGTAAGAGATCCTAAAGTTCACGAAGAAGTCATAAACAATGTAATAGACTACGGCATAACAAACGGTCTTTATGCCCACGGACTTACATTTTCACCTGTAACAGGAGCAAAAGGAAATATTGAATATCTTCTTTATATGACAAAAGATAAAGAAGGTGAAACAGTCGATCAATTAACTATAAAGAAAACAGTTGCGGAATCACACGAACAGCTAAAGTAGATTCCGATTAAGGAGTATATATATGAAACTATCAGAACGAGTAGAAAAAATGCAGTTCTCTCCTATCAGGAGATTTAATGAATACGCACTTGAAGCAGAAAGAAACGGAAAGAAAATATACAGACTGAATATAGGACAGCCTGATGTCGAGACACCTGAATGTTTCCTTGAAGCTATCAAGAGCATCAATTTAGATGTCATTGAATATGCTGAATCCGGCGGTGTTGAAGATCTTCAGCAGGCGATTATTGACTATTTCAGAATCTATAATATCTATTATGAAAAAAAGGATATTATGGTTACGGCAGGAGGATCAGAAGCGCTTAACATGCTTTTCACAACAATACTTGATCCAGGTGATGAAGTACTTATAGCCGAGCCGTTTTATACAAACTATCATACATTCATAGCAGCGGCAAACGGCAAGGTTGTTCCGGTGACAACAAGTGCAGAGGAAGGATACCACTATGCCGATGTGGATAAGCTTGAAGCAGCTGTTACAGACAAAACTAAAGCCATCCTTATAACAAATCCCGGCAATCCTACAGGAACTATTCTCACAAAGGACGAAATGCAGCTTATCATCGATTTTGCAATCAACCATGACCTTTGGATTATAGCCGATGAAGTTTACAGAGAATTCGCATATGACGGACGCAAAGTATATTCCTTCGGCATGTTCGAAGAATGCAAGAACAGACTGATAATTGTGGACTCTGTTTCAAAGAGGTTCTCTGCATGCGGAGCAAGAGTAGGATGCCTTGTTACTAAAAATGAAGATGTAGCACAGGGCGTAATGAAACTTGCACAGGGCAGACTCTGTGTTGCAACGCTTGACCAGATAGGCGCTGCTGCTTTATACAGACTTGATAAATCATACTACAAGGAAATACGTACAGTATACGAAAAGAGAAGAGATGCAGTATACGAAGAGATAATGAAAATACCGGGAGTAATATGTAAAAAACCGGGCGGCTCTTTTTATCTCATGGTCAAACTACCTGTAGACAATGTTGAAAACTTCCTCATGTTCCTTCTAAAGGAGTATTCTGATAACAACGAGACAGTAATGTTCTCTCCTGCAGGAGGATTCTATGCAACCAAAGGTCTTGGGAGAGACGAACTGCGCATAGCTTATGTGCTCAATGAAGATTCTCTTAGAAGAGGAATTCAGATTCTTGCAGGCGGCCTTAAGGCATACAAGGAAAAAGAGGATTAATCCATATGGCAAAAGAAAAATTATCTCCTATGATGAAACAGTACCTAGAAACAAAAGAGCAGTACAAAGATTGCATACTGCTGTTTCGTCTTGGAGATTTTTATGAAATGTTCTTTGATGATGCTGTAACTGTATCATCTGAACTTGAACTGACACTCACAGGAAAAAACTGTGGTCTTGAAGAGAGGGCTCCTATGTGCGGAGTCCCTTTCCATGCTGCGGATACATATATAGCAAGACTTGTTGAAAAAGGCCACAAGGTGGCAATCTGTGAACAGATGGAAGATCCTTCAGCATGTAAAGGTATTGTAAAGAGGGAAGTCATAAAGATTGTGACTCCGGGTACAATTACAAGCACAAGCATGCTCAGGGAAAATGAAAATAACTACCTTGCATCCGTCTGCGGTGACGGTGAAGGATACGGTATAGCCTACTGTGATATTTCTACCGGAGAAACATATGCAACAGAAGTATCCGATATGGATGAGCTCTTAAACGAGATAGTAAAAATATCTCCAAGTGAAATCATATCAAATGAAGGTTCTGCAGTATTTACGGATATCGACAGAATCAGAAAATACACAGACGTTCCGTACGAGCTTCTGAACGATTCATATTTTGAAAGTGAATCTGCATGTGACTTTTTACTTCGTCAGTTTAAAGTTGCATCACTTACCGGTATAGGACTTGAAGAAAAGATGAAGGCATGCTGTGCAGCAGGAGCAATGCTTTCATATCTCCTCGAAACACAGAAACAGAGTCTCGGTCAGATAACATCTATTTCAGTATACGAAACAGGAAACAGCATGTCACTTGACAAGGCGACAATCAGAAATCTTGAGATAACCGAAACTCTTTATGACAAAACTGTCAAAGGCTCACTTCTCGGAGTTCTTGACAAGACAAATACTGCCATGGGATCACGCCTTATGAAACGCTGGCTCAGAGAGCCTCTAAACAGCGTCCTGCCGGTAAAGAGAAGACTGGATGCAGTAGAAGCTCTGCTTGACAACGTCCTTGCAAGGAATAATATAAGAGAATGTTTAAGACAGGTCTATGACTTTTACAGACTGGCAGGTAAAATTGCATCCGGCAGCGCAAACGGCAAGGACATGACAGCTCTGAGAAACTCAATAGCTGTACTGCCTGAACTGAAATACGAACTTTCAGGTCTTGACAGCAGTCTGCTTGATGAACTTGAAAGTGAAATTTCACCTCTTGAAGAGATACATGATATGATTAATGAGGCAATATGCGAAGACTGTCCGTATACAATAAGAGAGGGGGGTATAATCCGCCCCGGATATTCAGAAGAACTTGACAGCCTCAAGGATTCCATCAAAGATGCCAGAGAGTGGATATCATCACTTGATTCATCAGAACGTGAAAGGACCGGTATCAAAAACCTCAAAGTCGGATACAACAAAGTATTCGGATACTATATCGAAGTATCAAAGTCAAACTACGACCTCGTTCCGGAAAACTATATAAGAAAACAGACACTTGTAAATGCAGAACGCTACATCACGCCGGAGCTTAAGGAAATGGAATCACTTGTACTGAATGCTGAAGCAAAAATCAACAGCATGGAATACAATCTGTTCTGCGAAATACGAGATAACATAAACAGATATATTCAGGAAATACAGCAGACTGCAGCAGCAGTTGCACAGGTGGATGTACTGACTTCGTTTGCACACGTCAGCGCAGCCAACGGCTATATCAAACCTGAAATAGACAACGGTGACACAATATCGGTAACTAAAGGAAGACATCCTGTCATTGAGCAGTTTATTAAAGACGGCGTTTTTGTGTCAAACGATTTATATATGAACAGAGATGATTCGTCCATGCTCCTTATAACAGGTCCTAACATGGCCGGAAAATCAACATACATGCGCCAGAATGCAATCATCGTTTTAATGGCTCAGGCAGGCTGTTTTGTGCCTTGTGAATCATGTCAGATAGGTATTGTAGACAGAATATTCACAAGGATAGGAGCATCAGACAATCTGGCAGCAGGGCAGAGTACTTTCTTTGTTGAGATGAGCGAACTTGCATATATTCTTAATTCAGCCACTGACCGCTCTCTCATAATCCTTGATGAAATAGGCAGAGGAACAAGCACCTACGACGGTCTTTCAATCGCATGGGCCAGTGTGGAATATCTTTGCAGCTCAAAGCTTAAGGCAAGAACAATGTTTGCAACCCATTACCATGAACTAACTGTTCTTGAGGATGAGATAAAAGGAATATGTAATCTGAATGTGGATGTTGCAGAGGAAAACGGGAATATAGTATTTCTTCATAAAATAGTTTCAGGTTCTACCAGCAGAAGCTACGGAATACATGTGGCAAAACTGGCAGGTGTTCCTGCGCAGCTTCTTGAAAGAGCAGATGAAAAACTCTCGGAACTTGAAAGTGGAAGCACACATCCCGTAACAGGTGCAGAAGAAAAACAGCCTGTACAGATGAGCCTTTTCAGCACAGAGCAGTCTCCTCTTGCAGATAAAATACGTTCAGTTGACCTTATGGAGACAACCCCGTCACAGGCTCTGCGCATACTTGAAGAACTTAAGGAGGTTCTTGAGAAATGATAAGACTTCTTGATAAACAGACTGCCGACAAAATTGCAGCGGGAGAGGTTGTCGAAAGACCTGTTTCAGTAGTAAAGGAACTCATCGAAAACTCCATAGACGCAGGTGCTTCAGCAATAGCCGTTGAAATACGAAAAGGCGGTAAAGAATACATACGTATAACAGATGACGGATGCGGAATACACAGGGAAGAAGTTTCACTGGCATTCAGACGCCATGCCACCAGCAAAATTGTCAGAGCAAGCGATCTTGACAGTATAGACACTCTAGGCTTCAGAGGAGAAGCTCTTGCCAGCATCGCAGCAGTTTCAAGAGTAAGAATGGTAACAAAGACCGCTGATGAAAGTACAGGAACTCTGTGTGTTATTGAAGGAAGCGAGGAAGCAGATGTTTCACAGACAGGTGCGGATACCGGTACGACAATAGTTGTCAGGGATTTATTCTACAATACTCCTGCAAGAAGAAAATTTCTGAAATCTGATTCTGCCGAGGCAAATCAGATCATTGAACTGGTATCACAGATGGCACTTTGCTATCCGTTTATAAGATTCAGGATGATTAATGGAGGAAACACGCTGTTTACAACACCCGGGAAAGGTGATACTCTTTCAGCAATTTATACAATTTACGGAAAGACAACAGGAAACTGTCTTGTGAAGGCAGAGAAATCTGAAAATGATATGCACATAATGGCATATGTATCAAATACAGGTGAAAGCAGAAACAGCAGAAAAAGTCAGGTGTTTTTCGTAAACGGAAGGGTTGTAAAAGGAAAAGTCATGGACAGTGCTGTAAAGCTTGCATACAGTGAAAGGCTATTTCCAGGAAGATTTCCAATTGTCTTCATGTTTCTTTACGTTAATCCCGAAACTGTTGATGTGAATATTCACCCAAACAAAAAAGAAGTGCGTTTTGATGATGAGAAACTTGTAGAAAACTTCATTTCAGAAGCCATAAAGGAAGCTCTCAGAACAGAAGACGCTGTTCCACAGATAAAATACAACGCCGAGTCTGTTAAGACATACAAACCAAAGCCGGCTCCCGTAAAAGAAAATAATACAGTTCCTGTTGTTTCAGTTAAAGAACAGCCAAAGCAGGAACAGGTTAACATAAAAGAATTACTGAAAACAAAACGCGAAGAATTGAAGATAAGAGAAAATCCTGCTCCAGTTGTTTCGGCAAGGCCGTCAAAACCTTTTATATTCAGTGAACTGAATATACTTGGAACACTTTTTTCGACATATATTGTCGGATTCAGGGAAGATGCCTTTTATCTGATAGACCAGCATGCGGCACATGAAAGAATATTCTACGAAAAACTGATGAATGAATTTGAATCCTCTGAAAAACACAGACAGTCGCTTCTTATACCGTCTATGTTTGACATACCTGCATCATCAGAAGGCACAGGCTGGGAAGAAATCCTCAATTGCATGGGGTTTACTGTTGAACCCTTTGGTGGACGGTCATACAGAATGACTGAGATACCTGCATTTATGAAAATAGGTGAAGCTGAAGAATTCGTCAGGGATTTCGTTTCAGAGATCGAACATGATACGGATATTAAATCAAGGAGAATACTGGACTTAATTGCATCAAAAGCATGCAAGGCCGCTGTTAAAGGAGGCAGAACACTTCATGAAAGTGAGATAGATGCACTTATTTCAGAACTTGACAGATGTGAAAATCCATATTCATGCCCGCACGGAAGACCGACATATGTCCGGTTTTCCAGAAATCAGATTGAAAGGATGTTCAGGCGTGCATAGATTATTCAAATTGCTGTCAGTCATATTCACCTTGTACTTTCTTGTAATATGCATTTCATCAGGTTTTAATCAGATTTTCAGTTACATATGGCTTTTTGCAGCCTGCGTCATGTTTGTTTTTTCAAAGCTTGAAAGAGAAAAACAGAAAGCTGCATTTGCATTAACAGTATCAGCAGCTGTTCTTATTTGTGCAGCAGAAATACCGATAGTCAGAGGTGCATTTTTTAAGCCTGACATGACAGATGAGTACATAGTGGTGCTTGGAGCAAAGGCTGATGGCTACAAACCCTCTGAAATACTTAAATCCAGGCTCGAAGAAGCAGTATCGCTGTATGAACATGGTAAAACAATCATTGTAACAGGCGGAAAGGGCAGTGACGAAATTATTACTGAAGCAGAATGCATGCAGAAGTATCTCATTTCAAAAGGGATTCCTGAAGATGATATTATAATGGAGAATAAGGCAGTCAGCACATATGAGAATCTTTTGTTTACTTCCGCACTTATAGACACTTCAAAAGGATGCATTATAGTTACATCGGATTTTCACACTGCAAGAGCAATGTATATTGCAAAACAGCTCGGCTATGAAAACATTAGCACATCGCCATCAAAAACAAGACTACTATTCATGCCGAATTATTATCTTAGAGAGATTCCGGCATTTGTAAAGGCCATATTATGAACACCATTATTATAGTCGGCGGGCCTACTGCCTGCGGTAAAACTGAATATGCTATTGAGATTGCAAAAGCTTTAGACGGAGAAATCGTTTCATGTGACTCAATGCAGCTGTATAAGTACATGGATATAGGAAGTGCAAAACCGGACGCTCATGAACTGGCTCAGGTCAGACATCATCTTGTAGATGTAATTGATCCGAGAGAAAAATTCTCAGCTGCAAAATATCAGAAGCTGGCGCGGGAAGCGATAGATGATATACTCTCGAGAGGGAAAACTCCTGTAATAGCGGGAGGAACAGGCCTGTATATCAACTCTGTTATATATGACATGAATTTTTCTTCAGCAGATGCAGATGAGGATGAAAGGAATAGGCTTAGAATACTTGCAGAAAAAGAAGGGCCTGAGGCACTTCATAAACTGCTTCAGGATGCAGATCCCGATGCTGCTGCAAGAATCCATCCCAATAATATAAAGAAGGTAATACGTGCCATAGAGGCTGCAAGAAGCGGAAACAGAATACCTGATTTCGATAAATCATTTGTACCGTACAGCAGATACAGTCCAAAGATGATTGCACTGACAAGAGACAGAGAAGAATTATATGACAGAATCAACCGTCGCGTTGAAATCCTATTCGACAAAGGGCTTGTGGATGAACTGGTTTTTCTAAAAAAAATGGGACTGTCACCGGATGATATATCAATGAAAGGAATAGGATACAAGGAAGTTTTGGGATATCTTGACGGCAGGTACAGTCTGGAAGAGACAAAGGAACTTGTAAAGAAAAACACCAGACACTACGCAAAGAGACAGCTTACATGGCTCAGACGCTATAAAGATATCCGTTTTTTCAATCTCAGTGAATACGAAGACAAGAATGCTGCACTGGAGGATATTATATCATGGCTGAAAAAGAAACAATAATAAAGAACAGAAGCGACAAACCTGACAATATCCTTGTAAAAGAATATGAGATAAAGACAAACTGCGAAAAACTTGAAAGACAGATGCCGAATTTTCTAAGGGGCTTCTTCTCATATCTTAAGCTGAATGTACTGCCTCTCAGCAGGTATGCATACCTTCAGGATATACGTTTTTTCCTAAATTATCTTGTTAACCACACAGATCTTACACAGGCAGATAATATGAAGGATATAAAACTTGATGATTTCAGAATTATTGAGGCTGTAGATATCAATATCTTCATAGATTACTGCAGACAGTATGAAATAGAGACAGAATCGTCTGTAATTGTACAGTCAAACAGCAATACTACGCTTTCAAGAAAGAAAACTTCTCTTTCAGTAATGTTCAAACAGCTGTACAGAGACGGACTTCTTGAAAAAAACATTACTGACGGCTTCGACCCTATAAGGGTAAAGAAAGCCGGAGAAAGAGAAATCAAGGCTCTTGAAGATGATGAAGTGCACGCTATGCTCGATGCTGTCACAACTGGAGAAGGACTTACAAAGAAGGAACATGATTTCTGGAAAAAAACAAAATACCGAGACAAGGCCATACTTGTCTTCTTTGTGACGTACGGACTTCGTCTTTCGGAACTTCAGCAGCTGAATATCTCTTCTTTCAATTTTTCAAGGGGAGAATTCAAAATCTACAGAAAAAGAGACAAGGAAGCAGTAATGCCTCTTAATATGACAACGGATAAAGCACTTCATGATTATCTTGAATACGAAAGAGCATCATATGATGTAATTGAAGAAGGCCATCAGGATGCACTGTTTCTGTCAGTTCAGGGCAAAAGACTGACTGACAGGCAGATTCGCACCATAGTCAAGAAATACACAAGCATTGCAATGAAAGTCAGCAGAGACGGCGGCTATTCTCCTCACAAGCTAAGAGCTACGGCTGCAACAAGTCTTATCGGCAGAGGCAATTCAATTTATGATGTTGCTGCACTTCTTGACCATGAACAGGTGACAACAACACAACTGTATGCCCAGCACAGGAAGAATGTGAAAAAGGAACTCGTAAAGGGTTTTGAATGGGAAGAATCAAAAGAAAAGGAAACAGAATAGAACATGAAAGAGAATACAGTCAATATATTAAAGAATAATTTCGGCATAAGTGAAAAGGTTATAGCTCTCATAGATGAGTCTGAAAGGGAAGTAAGCCCGGTGTTTGAGGAACTGGATGATATTATGACGTATAACCAGTATAAAGTTCTGGACGTTTTTCAGAAAAACAGACTTGCAGACAGACACTTCTCATGGAATACAGGGTATGGATATGATGATGCGGGAAGAGAAATGATAGAAAAGGTGTATGCTGATGTATTCCACGCTGAAGCTGCACTCTGCAGACCTACACTTGTTAACGGTACACATGCGCTTGCAATTACTCTTCTCGGACTACTAAGACCCGGAGATGAACTGATATACTGCACAGGAACACCATATGATACCCTCGAAACTGTTATCGGTCTTAAAAACTACGAACCGGGAAACGGTTCACTTAAGGATTACGGAGTAACATACAGACAGGTTGAGCTTCTTCCTGACGGAAACATAGATTTTGAAGGTCTGCGAAATGCAATATCTGACAGGACAAGAATGGTTACTCTTCAGCGTTCAACAGGGTACGGATGGAGAAAAGCAATAACAATAGACAAAATTGAAGAATGGGCATCATTCGTATCGGATATCAATCCCGATATCATTAAAATGGTGGATAATTCCTACGGCGAGTTTCTGGATACAAAAGAACCTACAGATGTTGGGGCAGATGTCATGGCGGCCTCCCTTATTAAAAATCCGGGAGGAGGTCTTGCGCTTACAGGTGCTTATGTTGCAGGCAGAAAGGATCTCATAAACAGAATCCAGTACAGAATGACATGTCCCGGAATAGGAGGGGAATGCGGTCTGACTTTCGGACAGACAAGATCCATGTTTCAGGGTCTTTTCATAGCTCCAAGAGTAGTTAACGGTGCTGTAAAGGGAGCCGTTTTATGCGGGAGAGTATTTGAAAAACTGGGATACGACGTATGCCCGAAACCAGAGGATAAAAGATCTGATATAATTGAAGCTGTAAGGCTTGGTACACCTGAAGCAGTAGTATCATTCTGCCAGGGTGTTCAGGCGGCTGCTCCTATTGATTCATATGTCAGGCCTATTCCATGGGATATGCCGGGATATGATGATCAGGTTGTTATGGCAGCTGGAGCATTCGTTCAGGGTTCATCAATAGAACTTTCGGCTGATGCTCCGATAAGAGAGCCATATAACGTATATTTCCAGGGAGGAATCACATATGAACACTCAAAATTCGGTGTGATAAAAGCTTTGCAGGCGCTTGTAGACGATAATATTATTACGTTATAAGGAGTTGGGGTTGTGATTAGATTTAACAGAAAAAATGTAACGGCGATAATAAAAGGGGTGTTATTTGCCGTTATATTAATCGGTATTCCTCTTTATCTTTACCTGTTTCAGCGTGATTTCTTTGAAATGTTCAGCAGTGCCGGAGATGTAGAGGCATACATTTATCAGCATAAAGGTTATGGAGCTCTTTTACTGATTGCCGCTCAGATAATACAGATAATAATCTGCGTCATTCCCGGCCAGCCGTTTCAGTTTGCAGCCGGTTATATATACGGCAGTCTAATAGCCATACTGATATCTATTGTGGGAGCGTTTATAGGAGCAACTATTACTTTTTATCTTGCCAAGCTTCTCGGAAGGGATGCGATGAATCTGTTTTTCGGTGAGAAAAAAGTAGTTAAATATATCGAAAAACTCGATACTAAGAACGGTTTTCTTGTACTGTTCATTTTATATTTCATACCCGGGTTTCCAAAAGATGCAGTCAGCTACCTTGCAGGACTTTCCAGAATAAAATGGGGGCCTTTCATAGTAATTGCAACAATAGCTAGAATTCCTGCAATGTGCGGAAGCATTCTTATCGGTACTTTTACAAAAGATCAGCAGTACGGCCTTATTGCAGTAGTAGCGGTGCTGGTTGTTTCAGTTACATATTTCAGTGCAAGACATAAGGACAGAATACTTGAATGGAGTGATAAAGCTTATGAAAAACTCAGAAAACTGTAGGAAAGATATCAGAATTACAGCTGTAAGACAGGTTATTCATGAGGATTTGTGCAGTAAATATGAGAATCCCATAGTACATACATGCAGCATCAGGGAAGGGGATGTATTCATCTCTTCCGGAGGTAATAAACCATGCGGATTTTGTGACAGCGCATGGGGCAGCATGGAGTACTTTGTCAGAGAGCTTTCATCAGGGGGAGGAAACTTCTTTGACGGCTGGATGAAAAATCCCAAATCTGCCATGATTTCATGTAATGACGGATTCAGACCGTTTTCGTTTCTAATTGAAACAATTGAAGATTAGTGATATCCCCTATGCATACTGTCTGCATAGGGGATTATTGAATATGATTATTCCATTTCGCCTGTGATTACATCGAGTAGAAACTGCGCACCTGTTACCAGGTCTTCTGTTTTTGTGTCTTCAAAAGGAACATGACTTCTTCCTTCGATACTTGGAACAAATATCATTCCTGTATCTATATGAGGTGCAATCATAGCTGCATCATGCACAGCACCCGAATCCATCACTTTATATGTGAGATTCTTTTTCTGTGCAGTTTTAATCATTCTCTTCCTTATATCTTCATTCAGTATAACCGGTGCTCCTTTGGAATGCTCACGAATGCTTACAGTGCATTTTCTGTCCGCACATATGTTCCTGATCTCGTCGAGCACTTTTTCCATGTATGAATCGATTTTATGTATATCACTGTCGCGTATTTCAAGGGTAAAAGTAACGCTTTCAGGTATTACATTGGAACAGTTTGGCGAGATGCTCATTTTACCTGCTGTCGCTACAGTTCTTCTGTCGGGATCCTCTGATACTATTTTCTCTGCAGAAAGTATGCAAAGGGCTGCAGCCGAAAGAGCATCAAATCTCTCGCTCATTGGTGTTGCTCCTGCATGATTTCCTACACCGGTTACAGTTATCTCAACAGTTCTCATTCCAAACACTGCATTTATTATGCCGATAGGTATGTTTTCTCTGTCGAGAACAGGGCCCTGTTCGATATGAAGTTCAAACATAGCTCTGTATCTGTCAAAATCCCAGATAATATCATCAGGCAGACTGTCAATCGACAGGTATTCTCTAAGAGTTCTTCCGCTGTCATCTTTGAGTCTGTCAAGGTCCTCATCACCGTAAATCCCTGTGATAAATTTTGAACCTGTCATAGTTGATCCGAAATTGGAGCCTTCCTCTTCGGCAAATATTACTGTTTCGAATCCGTATCTGCCTGAATAACTGTTTTCTGACAGGGTGAGCATTACTTCCAGGGAACTCAGACTGCCGTATATGCCGTCAAGCCATCCTCCGTTTCTTACAGTATCGATATGTGAACCGCATACGATTATCTTCTGGCTGTCGGTGTTGTTTTTTAGACCCAGCCTGATATTTCCAACAGCATCTGTTTCGATACTGCATCCGGCACTGCGGGCTTTATCCAGAATATACTCTCTTACTTTACTGTCATTCTCGGAATATGAAAATCTGGTGACTCCGTTTCCTGGTGTATCAGTAAACTCGCGTACATCCTTAAGATGTGAGATCAGTCTTTCACCATTGATTACCATCTGTATGCTGCTCCGTAAGGTTTTCCCTTGATAAACTTGCCGTCTCCCTTGTCTCCGATGTATTTCGCATCATCAACAATTTTCTTGCCCCTAAGGAATACTGTTTCAGGACGTCCTTTCTGTCTGAATCCTTCGAACGGTGAATAATCAACTCCCTCAAGGTTTGTTTCATATGATATAACGCCTTCATATGCAGGATCGAAGATTACTACATCTGCATCATAACCGACTTCAAGCTGTCCTTTTTTATCAAGACCATTGATTTTAGCAGGCGATGTTGCATAAAGATCGACAAGTCTCTGTCTTGAAATCTTTCCTTCTTCTACTCCGTATGTCCACAGAATATTCAGTCTGTTCTGAAGAGAAGGGCATCCGTTCGGAATATCTGCAAATGATTTCCCTTCACCGTATCCCATATGCTTCTGATGCTCGTAATCAAAACCGCAGTGGTCTGATGAGATTGCATTAAGCTGCTTTCTGTCAACTGCTTCCCATAATGCGTTTCTGTGTTCTTCTGTACGCAGGGCAGGTGAGCAGACATACTTAGCTCCTTCATATCCAGGTCTGTTGAGATCCTGTTCATCAAGTACAAGATAATGTGCACATGTCTCACCGAATACCTTCTGTCCTCTTGAATATGCCGCCTTGACTTCCTCAAGCGCCTCGCGGCATGTTACATGTACAATATATATAGGCGCATCTGCCATTTCTGCAAGATAAATAGCTCTTCTTGTTGCTTCAGCTTCGACAACTGTCGGTCTGCTTACCGCATGGTAGTAAGGACCGGTTTTGCCCTCTGCTATAAGCTGATTTGTAGCAACATCAATCATATCGGCATTCTCTGCATGAACCATGATTGTAACACCTGTTTCCTTGCCTTTCTGAAGAGCCTTTAAAATAGCATCATCATCTGCATGGAAGAACTGTCCTTTATATGCCATAAAAAGCTTCATAGTAGGATATCCCGCCTCTGCAAGTTTAGGGATTTCATCTATTACTTCATCCCTTGGGTCTACCATTACAAGGTGAAATGCATAGTCAACCATTGAAATTCCGTCTGCATCGGTCTTTTTGTAGTCTTCGACAGTTTCTATGAGACCTTTGCCTTTTTCCTGGTTTACAAATTCGATAACTGTAGTTGTTCCACCAAGTGCAGCTGCATTTGAAGTCTCAAATCCACGCACTTTGCTTCCCTTATATGTAAAAGAGAAGTGAACATGCTGGTCAACACCGCCCGGCAGAACATATTTTCCTGATGCATCTATTACTTCGTCCCCGTCCTGCGGTACAATATCTTTACCTATCTTTGCAATTGTTTCTCCATCGAGATAGATATCACCGGTAAATTCATTTTCAGCTGTGACAATTGTACCGTTTTTAATTAATGTTCCCATTTTGTGTCCTCCTGTTTTTTCTCCATTATATCATATATGCTCACACGATATATCACATATTTCGGAACATTTTAGAACATTTGTTTAATATGTCGTTGACTTTTTGAGAACGCATGTTTATTATGTATATATAGAACAGATGTTTCTAAAATTCAGAACAAAGGAGAACAGACAGATGACCAGAAAATTCAGAATTAAATCAAAGAGCAGATTTTTAATTTTCCTTCTTATATGCATGTTTATATTAACAGGGGCTTTTAATACCATGACAGGAGCTTATGATGCGCTTGCATCAGACAGTCCTCAGGGCTACATATCTGTTAACGTGACTGCAGGAGATACATTGTGGAATATTGCCGAAAACTATATGCCGTCAGACATGGATACACGCGAGGCAGTATATATTATCAAGAAGGTAAACAACATCGACAGTACAGTCAGAGACGGTCAGACAATACTTATACCAGAATACAGCTGATAAACATTATTCAGAAGTCTGTTTATCTTTATTATAAAATGCCGGCCTGTAATCAGGGCGGCATTTATATTAATCATGTTCAATGAACAACGAGTAATAAGATTTAGAAAAATCGCTTAAAACGCAAATTTGAACTTCATATTATACAGACAGTCAGAATATATCATCATATATATCTAAGGAAATAATGACTGCTAACAGCACAAACGGCTCAATCTATTCCCAAAATTATGATTATCGGAATAGTTACATTTCTAATCAAAGACCCTTCCCCAGTAAAAAACGCCGCATTGTGCGACGTAATATTATGATCTTGAGTCAAGATAACTCTGGAGAATTATGACAGCTGCCTGCCTATCAATTATTTCTTTTCTTTTTTCTCTTCTCATATCTGCTTCGATGAGAACTCTTTCAGCCATCATTGTAGTAAGTCTTTCATCATAAAACTCAAGCCGAACTCCGGCAAGTCCTGTGGATCTCATTTTGTTCTCGAGCATTCTTGCAAATTCACGAACTTTCTCTGTCTGCTGGCTTTCCCGTCCGTCCATGCTCATAGGAAGACCGCATACCACTGCCTCACAGTCATATTTTCTTACATAGTCTATAACCTTGCCTGTATCTTTACGTATCCCTACTCTATCTATTGTGGTGATGCCCTGTGCTGTTATTCCCAGTTCATCCGATACTGCAACTCCTACTGTCTTATCACCGATGTCAAGTCCTAAAATTCTCATAAACAACTCCTAAAAAGACAGCGGACATAAAGCCCGCTGTGAAAATACCTTATTTTTCAATAAATGCTCTAAGCATTTCCTCTACAATGTCATCACGTTCAAGTCTGCTTATCTTGTTACGTGCATTGTTGTGGCTTGTGATATATGAAGGGTCACCTGAAAGTATATATCCTACCATCTGGTCAATCGAATTATATCCACGTTCATTTAATGCATCGTAAACTTCAGAAAGCAGTTCTTTAGTAGATTTCTTTTCGACATTATCTGCGCTGTAAATGATAGTGTTTCTGTTTTCCATATGCACACCTCCGTTCTTAGAACATTATACAATTTAACTATATCAAATACAAGTTAATTTTCGGCTACAAGTACCTCTGCTATACGGAAGGCATCTTCAATTTTTGAGGCATCTTTTGCACCTGCCTGGGCCATATCCGCCTTGCCGCCGCCTCCGCCGCCTGCTGCAGCGGCAATCTTCTTAATCATGTTTCCTGCATGATATCTGTCCAGAAGATCGTCTGTAACTGATACCATGAATGTCACCTTAGGACCGTTTACAGCAGCGAATACCATAATTACAGATTTATTTTCGGATTTAATATCATCAGAAATACTTCGAAGATCATTGATGCTCATATCTTCAAATCTGTTAGTGATGAGCTTTACTCCGTTAATATCCTTTGCACCGGCAAGAATATCTCCAAGCTGGTCGCCCACCATAGCTTTCTTGAGTTCTTCGATTTCTTTTTTGAGTGACCTGACTTCATCAGCGAGTGCATGAGCCTTTTCAACAAGTGCTGACTCGTTAACTTTAATAGCAGCTGCCGCTTCTGAAATTATTCTTTCATCAGCTTTTGCATTCTTCAGGATTTCCTCTGCAGTTACCGCCTCGATTCTTCTTACACCTGCAGCGACACCGCTTTCAGATATAATCTTGAAGGCCCCTATTTCACCGGTATTGGATACATGAGTCCCTCCGCAAAGCTCATTACTGAAGTTTCCAACCAGGACATTGCGCACTTCACTTCCGTATTTTTCACCGAACAGTGCTGTTGCGCCGCCAGCCTTTGCCTCTTCCAGGCTCTTGACTTCTGTAACTACAGGTATGAATTCTGCAATCTTTTCGTTAACGATATTTTCAATTTTTTCAAGATCTTCTGAAGACACTGCTTCATAATGCGTAAAGTCAAATCTCAGCACATTCCTTGCAACCTTGGAACCGGCCTGTGTCACGTGTTCACCGAGCACCTCTCTGAGTGCTGCATGAAGAAGATGAGTGGCAGTATGGTTTCTGGCAGTGTTGTTTCTGGATGGAATATCTATTGAAAGCTCAACTGTATCTCCTACGGCAATATTGCCTTTTGCACCAGATACTGTGTGTATAAATACATTATTCTTCTTCTGTACATCGACAACAGCTCCCTCGAAATCTTCACCTGTGATGATACCGGTATCTGCTGTCTGTCCACCCATTTCAGCATAGAAAGGTGTTCTGTCTACAGCAACAAGTATATCTCCGTTTCCTCCGTTTAGAACAGCCTGAACTTTTGCAGTTCCTGAAACATTATCATATCCAGTGAATTCTGTATCATCTGCATCTATTGTTTCTTCAGCTTTTTCCTTCCATCCGTCATCATCACCTGAAGCCGATAATGCGCCTCTTCCCTTGTTCTTCTGCTCTTCCATGCATTCTCTGAATGATTCCTCGTCAGTCTTAAGGCCCTTCTCTTCGAGAATTTCCTGAGTAAGCTCTATAGGGAAGCCATATGTATCATAAAGCTTGAAAGCCTTGGCACCGTCAAGAGTGTCAGTACCTGCCGACTTCATCTCTTCAATGTACTCTGAAAGAATTGCTTCACCCTGGTCAATAGTCGATGCAAATTTTTCTTCTTCTATTGAGAGAATCTTCTTGATATATTCTCTCTTCTCAACCAGCTCAGGATATGCATCACCTGACACCTTTATTACTCTTTCGGCCAGATCAGGAAGGAATGAGCCTTCTATACCAAGCATTCTGCCATGTCTTGCCGCTCTTCTTAAAAGTCTTCTCAGTACATACCCTCTTCCCTCGTTGCTAGGCATGATACCGTCTGCAATCATGAATGTAAGGGATCTGATATGGTCTGTTATAATTCTGATTGATACATCAGTATCCTTGCTACCGCTGCCGTATTCAGTATGTGATTTTTCAACAACACCGTCAAGTATATACTTGATAGTGTCTATATCAAAGATTGAATCAACATCCTGCATAATGCATGCTATTCTCTCAAGTCCCATACCTGTATCGATATTAGGATGAGCAAGATCAGAATAATTTCCTTCTTCATCTCTGGAGAACTGTGTGAATACATGATTCCAGAACTCAATATATCTGTCGCATTCACAGCCCGGCTTGCAGTCAGGGTTTCCGCATCCGAATTCAGGTCCTCTGTCATAATATATCTCTGAACATGGTCCGCATGGTCCTGTTCCTATTTCCCAGAAATTGTCATCCTTGCCGAGCTTTACGATTCTCTCTTCAGGCATTCCAATGCTCTTCCATATTTCAACAGCCTGATCATCATTTTCATATACTGTTGCCCAGATTCTTTCCTCCGGCATCTTAAGCACTTCTGTTATGAATTCCCAGCCCCAGTGAAGCGATTCGTTCTTGAAGTAGTCTCCAAACGAGAAACTGCCCAGCATTTCAAAGAATGTGCCGTGTCTCGCAGTATGGCCCACATTGTCGATATCACCTGTTCTGATGCATTTCTGGCATGTAGTCATTCTCTTTGACGGCGGAGTCTCTAAACCGGCAAAATACGGTTTAAGAGGTGCCATACCTGAATTTATAATTAACAGAGACTTATCGTTCTGAGGTATAAGAGAAAAGCTCTGCTGTTTGTAGTGTTCTTTTGAAACATAGAAATTCTGAAATAAATCCCTTATTTCGTTTAAACCTAATTTTTCCATATAGTTATCTCCTCCAAGTAACATAATAACATCTAATTTTAACACAAATAGCACTCAAGTTCTACTATTTTCATGAATTTCTGGTATACTTGATGTTAATACAGACAGGAGATAAAGGTTATGAAATACAACAGACTGGGCAATACAGGAATTACAGTAAGTGAAATAGGTTTCGGTGTGCTGACTATGGGAGGCTCTCAGCTCAATCTATCAGTTGAAGAAGGTGCATCTCTTCTTAAATATGCATTATCCAGAGGATTCAGTTTTATTGATACAGCACAGTATTACGATTGCTACGAATACATATATGAGGCAATTAAAGACAGTGACTATAGACCTGTAATCTGTTCCAAATGTCTTGGCAGAACATACATTGAAATGGAAGCTGCAGTAAACGAAGCGCTGACAGAACTTCATCTTGATAAAATAGATATTTTTCTGCTTCACGAAGTCAGAAACGGCTCTGATTTTGACGACCGGAGAGGAGCATGGGAATGCCTTAAGGATTTCAAGGCCAGAGGCATAATAGATGCAATAGGCATATCAACTCATCATGTTGATGTAACAGAAAGAGCTGCAGATATTGAAGAACTTGACGTTATATTCCCTCTAATCAACTATGCATCACTGGGTATCAGAAAAGGCGACGGATTCGGAACATGTGAGGAGATGGAAGAAGCCATACTTAAAGCTTCCAAAAAGGGGAAAGGTGTTTTCCTTATGAAGGCGTTCGGCGGAGGAAATCTAACCGGAACATATCAGAAGGCACTCGATTACTCAAGGAGCGTAAAAGGTGCCGACTCAGTGATGATAGGATTCGGCAGCACTGATGAAATCGACCAGATGCTTTCCTACCTTGACGGAACAATGGACAAGGATTTCCAGCCTGATGTTTCAAAAAAGATAATAAGGATAGATCAGGGCGACTGCGAGGGATGCGGAGCATGCAAAGAAAGATGCCCCAACCACGCAATATACTGGAATGAAAATGGACTTGCTGATGTTAACCGTAATCTCTGCCTTACATGCGGCTACTGCGCACCAGTATGTCCTGTAAGAGCAATTATACTTTTGTAGTGTCGGTAATAATTACACATTTTACAGATGTTCTGAAAGGAACTGGACTTTGGCTGTTTCCTCAACATATACAGCCTTGAGATAAGCCTCATCGATATTTGAACCGATTGTTATAACTCCGTGATTCTGAAGAAGACATACATCCCTGTCCTTGAGCGCCTGAGCTGCTCCTGATGCAAGTTTTACAGATCCCGGAGGAGCAGGTTTTACAAGACCTATTTCATTTCCGTAAAATGATGCCTCTGTAGTTACCGGCTCTATAACTCTGCCCTTAACCGCAAAAGCAGTTGCGAACGGTGAATGAGTATGGACTATAGCATTTACATCCTCTCTTACCCTGTATACCGCAAGATGCATTCCGACTTCTCTTGAAGGTCTTGCATCTGCTCTGCTGTGCAGTATATCGCCGTTTGAATTGATCATTATTATATCATCAATGTCAAGACTCTCCCTGTTCAGCCCTGTTGGTGTGATATATATTATGTCATTCTTTCTGTCAAAAATGCTGTAGTTGCCAGTCATGTTCCTTACAAATCCATCTCTGTATGCTTTTTTTGCAGTTTCTATAAGATCATTCTGATAATTCAATGAATCCTCCTCCGATAACCATACCATCTGAATAAATAACAAGTGACTGTCCCGGTGCGGGTGCTCTCTGCGGTTCATCAAAACTGACACAAACCATGTCATCATATGCCCTTTCTATAACCGCGGATGCCGGCTTGGCAGCATATCTTATCTTGCACATAACTCTGAGACCTCTTAGCATATCCGGCATTTCACCGTTTCCTGTCATTGGGAAGAAACAGTTTCCTATATACACCCGACTTCTGAAAAGATCTCCGCTGTCCCCGAGAACAACCGAATTATTAGCATCATCAATTGATATGACATATGCAGGTTTTCCCAGAGCTATTCCAAGTCCCTTGCGCTGACCGACTGTATAATTTGCTATTCCTTCGTGTCTTCCGAGTACATTACCCTGCATATCAACGTAATTTCCTTCTACTGGATTATAACCTTTTGAACGAATAAATTCAATATATCCCGAATTATCATCTATGAAACATATCTCCTGGCTGTCCTTTTTTGAAGCGTTAAAAAGGCCTTCTGCCTGTGCAAACTCTCTTACATCGTTTTTGCTTTCGAATTCTTCAAGAGGCATAATCAGCCTTGATATCACATTCTGCGAAAGGCGGTAAAGCATATATGACTGATCTTTTCTGGCATTTCTGCTCTGCTGTATAAACCATGATTTGAATTCTTCGCTGTAGACCGTTTTTGCATAATGACCTGTTGCAATATATTGTGCACCTTCAGAGTCGGCAAAATCTGTCAGCGCTTTGAATTTTATTGCCGGATTGCATATAATGCACGGATTCGGAGTCCTTCCTCTGATATACTCTCTGCAGAAATTATCTATGACGATTTCAGAAAACATCTCGTGCACATTCACTGTAACAAAGCCTATACCCGCGTCATGAGCAGCTTTACGTGCTGCTTCTATGCCTTCTTTATTGTGTTTTGAAATATCGAAGTAAAGACCCGTCACTTCAAAACCTCTGTTTCTCAGAACAAGGGCTGCAGCTGCACTGTCCACTCCCCCGCTCAGACCAAGTATCACCTTATTCTTGTTCATATTATCACCTAAAAAGGCAGTACAGAAAGTACTGCCTCATCAATTAATTAATAGTTCTGTCATCATCAACAAATTCAATATTCTCAAGCTGTGCTCTGAAGTTTGCACGGAATGCTGCTAAATACTCCTGTCTGAGCCTCGCCTGTTCCTCTTTTTCCTCCGGTGTAAGACCGATAGTCTTCTGTTTATGAGCAAGATGATTGATTTTATCAACAAGCTCTTTAGTTATCCTGTTTTCCATGTATGCTCCTTATATATATTTCTGAGGTTATTATACAAAATTAAACCGCTTCAGTAAAGATATACTTCAAACCGTGATATAGTCCCTGATTTGATCAAAAGTCTTGTCTCCTATGCCGTTTACCTCTTTAAGGTCATCAATGCTTGAAAACGCACCGTAGGTAGTTCTGTAGGAAACGATTTTCTCTGCAGTAACAGGACCTATGCCGCTGAGGGTCTGAAGAAGCTCTTCGTCAGCTGTATTGATATTGATAAGACCGTCTGTCCTGACATTCTCAGACTGACTGTCGGCCTGATATGTTATACCTGCCTGCGTTTCTTCGAAAGTAGGAATATAAATCTTCTGTCCGTCTGTAAGCTGTGCCGCTCTGTTGATTCCGGACAAATCGGCATCGTCTGCAAGACCTCCTGCTGCTCTGATTGCATCCTCTACCCTCGAGCCTGCTTCAAGAGTCACAACCCTGCCGCTTATAACTGCTCCGGATATATCAACAACAACCTCCTCCGGCAAAGTTTCTTCAGCCTGCTGCTGAGTGTTTTCAGGAAGAGTAACTTCCTCCTCATCTGTGCTGTGTCCGGAAAAATAGACAGCAATGCATACAATCAGCACCAGAAGACATATACCGCATCTGATAATAAGCTGCCTGTGTTCAAGCAGAAAATCTTTGTTTAAATATTTCTCTAACATATAAATACGCCCCCTAATTCCAATATTTTACATTTACAGTTTACTACTCGGCAAACTGTATGTCAAAGGAGTAGTAAGGTGTATTTAAACTTTGTATTTACATAAAATCATAATCCCTGAACAGAAGTTTCCTTCTCATCACTTCAATCTCGCTTCTTGCAGTATTGATACCGGAATAATCAAGGAAGGACGATATCACAAGTTCAGGACTGAGGTTTGATTCACTGCCGCAGTCAACAGTTATAGTCATAATATAGTTATTGTCAACAAAAGTGACATCCATATCTCTTATCTTTCCCCTTATATTTATTTCTTTCATTTCTTTTGATTTCTTCTGTTTTTTGAATACCATTATCTCCTTTTGTGAAAGATAATCCTGCGTAAGCTTTTTTTCCTTTCCGCAAAAAGATTCGTCAACAGGAACAGCGATGAAATATTCAGCCGCGAAGCACGAAGCCGCCAGCGACTTTCCATTGTCTGAAAGAAGTCTTACTTCCTTTACTGAAATCCCTTCGGGAAGCCTTGATGAAAGTCTTTCCCTGATATCTTCGCACATATAATCGGTAGATGTTTCAATCTCAAGCAGTTCACACATGGATTCATATCCAAGTGAAAGCGGCTGCGCAAAGCCCATCTTCGGATGAGGATTAAACCCCTGCGAATACTTCAGCCTGATATCTGCCCTTTTAATTATTCTTTTAAACAGTCTCAGCATATCAAGATGAGATGTGTATTTAAGAAATCCGTTTTTTGTAAACTTAACCGCGTATCTGCTCATGGTTCACCTCCGGAATGCAATCGGCATATCTGCTCATACCGCAGCCGTTGCATGACATTCTGCAGTCAGGAGTCAGTTCTCCTCTATATGCCCTGATATTTTCATTTTCAAGGAATTTTTTTGATATTCCGCTGTCTATTACATCCCACGGCATAACTTCGCTGAAATCGCGTTTTCTGTGACAATAAAACGCTTTATCAATTCCTGTCTCCTCAAAGGCCTGATTCCATATCTGTGCATTAAAGCCTTCGGACCACGCATCGAAACCTGCACCAAGTTCATGAGCTCTCAGAAGAACTCGACCTGTTCTTCTGTCACCCCTTGCAAATACAGTTTCCAGTATACTTGTCTCAGTATCATGGTAATTGAAAGTAACGCCTTTGATTGGCTTCAACTTTGCAAGAAGATAGTTATGCTTTTCGATGAACATCTCTTCTGTATCCTGAGCCTCCCACTGGAATGGAGTAAACGGCTTTGGAACAAAATTTGAAACACTGACTGTAACCTTGACTCTTCCTCCCTTAGGCCCCTTAATCTCATAGTTCATGTCAATAATTTTTCTTGCTATTTCGGCAATTCCGTCCAGATCCTCAAATGTCTCAGTAGGATGTCCAACCATAAAGTACAGTTTTATCACATTCCATCCCAGTTCAAAAGCCTGACCTACAGCAAGGAACAGATCCTTCTCTGTGATTCCCTTGTTGATTACGTCTCTGAGCCTCTGTGTGCCTGCTTCAGGCGCAAATGTGAGACCGCTTTTTTTGTATCCCTGAATTCTGTCCAGCACATCGTATGCGAATGAATCCAGACGAAGTGAAGGAAGGGAAAGCGATACATTGCTGCTGCTGCAGTAGTCCATAAGTTCAAGTGCAAGAGATTCAAAGCTGCTGTAATCACTGGTTGAAAGAGACAGAAGTGAAAGTTCCTCATGTCCCGTATTCTTAAGCTGCTCTTTTGCAAGATTCATTATTGTTTCCTGTTTTTTCTCTCTTACAGGTCTGTAAATCATTCCAGCCTGACAGAAACGGCAGCCTCTTGTACAGCCTCTGAAAGTCTCAACAACAGCTCTGTCATGAACTGTTTCAATAAACGGAACGATATTGTTAACAGGAAATTCAGCGCTGTCTATATCCTTTACAATCGCTCTCATTACTTTTTCAGGCGCATTTGGATTGTTCGGAGTATATGACTTTACCGTCATGTCTGCGTTATACTCAACATCGTAAAACGATGGAACATATACACCCTTAAGATGTGCAGCTTGTTCAAGAAACTCATGTTTTGAAAGTCCTTTCTTTCTGCATTCGGCATAAAGCTGCGTAAACTCAACAATCAGTTCCTCTCCGTCGCCTATCATAAATACATCGATAAAATCTGAAAGAGGTTCAGGATTATACGCACAGGGACCTCCGGCAGCTATCAGAGGCATATCATCACTTCGCTGTGAACACAATAAAGGGATGTTTCCCAGTTCAAGTATGTTCAGTATATTCGTATATGACATCTCGTACTGCAAAGTGAAACCGAGTATATCCAGCCTTGAAAGCGGGATTTTGTTTTCCAGAGTGAAAAGTTCCATCTTTTCCTCTCTCATGAGTTTCTCCATATCACGTGCAGGTGAAAACACTCTCTCACAGGCGATATTATCTTCTTTATTCAGTATATTGTACAGAATCTGAAGTCCCATGTATGACATCCCTATTTCATATGTGTCAGGAAATGCAAAACCGAACTTCACATCAGTTTTATCAGGGTCTTTCGTAATGCTGCCTGTCTCATGACCTATATATCTGGCAGGCTTTTCGACAAGCTTTAACATTTTTTCAAGGTCTCTGCTGTTTTTCATATTTTTCCTTTCCTAGCCGCATATATCATCAAAGCTCCTGCCTGTAAGCTTTTCAATATCGTGTATGAATTCTTTTGTTTCTTCTTTCTTTGTGTAAATCTCCCTGATTACATCTTCACCCTTGCCGCCTTTTCTTGCCTTGTCGACAATGTATTCTATTCGTTCGTCTATTCCAACATAGCGGTCTTCCTTGACAACTCTGTCTGAAAGACATACCATATCTGCCTCATTGACTTCATCTATCCTTGAGAAGCCCGGATATCTCATGTGCTTTCTGATTATGCCGGCTTCTTCAGAAAGACCTATGCTTTCGGCATACTGCGCACCTACTTTTTCATGATCTTTTTCAACTCTGGCTATATCATGAATTATTGCCGCGCCGGTTATAAGCTGTATATCCAGACTGCCGCCGGCCGCATTTATTGCTTCAGCTATTTTACATGCAGTGTCCGTTACCGCTATACAGTGGCGTATTACATGCTCAGGAGTATTATACTCTCTCAGCAGTTTTACTCCTTCTTCTTTAGTGATTCTTTTAGACATAATGTACCTCTAACTGTCATAATTAAAAATTATATCACAACTCAAGCACAAATTGTAATATTCAGACAGAAAGGCCACATATTGCGGCCTAGTCATCCCAGTATTCAAATTCGAAATCTCTGATTCTTACAGTATCGCCCTCTTCCATTCCAAGATCAAGAAGAATCTGCATTCCGCCCGATTTTTCAATATACCGGTCAAGATATCTGAGCGAACCGTAGTCTTCGAAATTCGTGGAATTAAAGATTTTCATAAGCTGTTTTCCTTCAAGAACATATACATCGTCCTCCTCGTTGTAAAAACCTGTAACCTTCCTGTAATCAGGATCTTTGGCATCAGAGTCCACATCGAACATTTCATACGTATCATCAGGTTCTACAGGATTTGCCTCAGCTTCCTCGAGAAGGTGAAGCGCCTCCCAGAGAAGTTCCTTTACACCCATATTTATCGGTGCTGAAACAGGAAACACCTTATATCCTTTTTCTTCAACATATTCTTTAAATTCCAGATATCCCGGGTCATCTTCGTCTATAATATCTATCTTGTTGGCAGCTACAACCATCGGTTTTCTGAGAAGGCGCTCATCATAGGACCTGAGTTCATCCATTATTTTATCAAAATCGTCTTTCGGATCTCTTCCCTCGGATCCTGAAACGTCTACAACATGTATAAGTACCTTGGTTCTTTCGATGTGCTTGAGAAACTTGAATCCAAGTCCCAGTCCCCTGGATGCACCTTCAATTATTCCTGCAATATCAGCCATGCAGAAACTTGTATCACCAATTGATACTATTCCAAGATTTGGCTCGATAGTTGTAAAGTGGTAGTTTGCAATCTTGGGTTTTGCACTTGTTGATACAGACAGTATTGTAGATTTCCCCACATTTGGAAATCCTACAAGTCCGACATCTGCTATCAGTTTCATCTCAAGAATTACATCTCTTTCGACTGCAAATCCTCCCGCTTCGGCAAAATTCGGAGCCTGTCTTGTAGATGTCTTGTAATGAACATTACCCTTTCCTCCCTTACCGCCTTTTGCTGCGATAAAAGTCTGCCCATTCTCTACAAGATCGCACATAAGCATGCCTGTTGCCTCATCTATAACCATTGTTCCAACAGGCACCTTGATTACAAGATCTTCACCGTATTTTCCGAATCTGTTTCTCTTCATGCCGTCCTGGCCGTTTTCTGCCTCGTATTTTCTCTTGTATCTGAAGTCCATCAGCGTTCTCAAATCTTCATCGGCCTGAAAAACGATATTTCCGCCTTTTCCGCCGTCGCCGCCGTCCGGACCGCCCTCAGGTACATACGGATCTCTTCTGAATGTCACGGCACCGTCTCCGCCCTTACCGGATTTAATGTGTATTTTCGCTCTGTCTACAAACATTTTTCCATCCTTTCAAAGACCAGAAAACCCCTATCTTGGATAGGGGTTAATTATCATTAAGCTTCTTTTGGATATACACTTACCTGTTTTCTTTTCTTGTCTTTTCTTTCGAACTTAACAGCTCCGTCTATCATTGCGAATAAAGTGTCATCTCCACCGATGCCTACATTGTTGCCAGGGTGGAACTTTGTTCCTCTCTGTCTAACAAGAATGCTGCCTGCAGTTACAAACTGTCCGTCGCCTCTCTTAACTCCTAAACGTTTCGACTCGGAATCTCTACCGTTCTTGGAACTACCTACACCTTTTTTACTTGCCATGGAATTTACCTCCTTGCTCTAATCTATTTTTCTGCTGCTTCGATTGTCTCGATTATAACAGCCTTAGTTGCTTTTTCGTCTATTTCAATGTTGTTTTCCTTAGCATACTCGATAAGTTCAGCCTTAAGCATTGACTTTAATGACTTTGCTGCCTTTGTTTCTTCTGCTTCAGGAACTTCTTCAGCTGCAGGAGCTGCTGCAGGCTTATCAGTACCGATACCTGTAATTTCAACCATTGTATACGGCTGTCTGTGACCCTGCTTCTTTCTGTAGTCCTTCTTAGCCTTGTACTTGAAGATAACAACCTTCTTGCCCTTGCCGTTTTCCACTACAGTTCCGTAAACCTTTGATCCAACATATGGAGTTCCAACCTGAATATCA
This sequence comes from Bacillota bacterium, assembly GCA_016293805.1. Lineage (GTDB taxonomy): Bacteria > Bacillota > Clostridia > Peptostreptococcales > Anaerovoracaceae > UMGS973. The sequence continues at coordinate 137,744 of JAEDDI010000001.1, forward strand.
GCGCCTTCTCCCATTACAAGGACCTTGTCAAATTCAACTTTTTCTCCGGCTTCAGCACCGAGCTTTTCAACAACGATTACATCGCCTTCTTTTACTCTGTACTGCTTTCCGCCAGTTTCAATTACTGCATACATTATTATATTTCCTCCTCATTCCAGTCTCGCCGTGTTAAGGCAGCTTACGCATTTGGAGCCTTTTCCGAGCGGCTAACATACTCAATAATCTTATCAAAAGAAAACCCTTTTGTCAAAGGGTTTTCATAAGAATTATAAATTTTTTGCCTTAACATATGATGCAGTCGGAGTATAGCCGCATATCCATCCTGTTCTCGACACTCCTTTAATCTTATATGTCACCTGATACCACGTGTTCCCGCTTATTATCTTAGTTGCCTTAACTGCTCTGAGCACTCCTGCAGGAACGACACCGTATGTTCCATATGAGGTTGAAGGACCTTTTCTCAGATTGAGCGGAACTGCAGTTGTAACTTTGCTTTTAATCGTCACATCAGTCCCCTTTATATATCCTGTCACTCCATTATTAATCACCTTGTACCATGTTTTACCGTTTATATCAACGGTCGATGCATATATGGTAAGCACTTCTCCTTTAGTTACAGTCAGAAGTTTCGAAAACGATGAACCTGCTCTTTTGTATATTACTGCAGATGTGCCTGTTACTGTTCCGTATCTGTCTGTCTTCGGAAGCGATGTCAGAGTCTGAATTCCCGATACTGTTCCTTCACCCAGCATGTTATACGCCTTAATCTTGTAGTAGTATGATCTTCCCGCAGTTCTTCCAGTATCCTTATATGTGTTTGAAGTTACTGTAGCTATCCTGCTGTATGTACCGTTATATGCATTGCTTCTGTATACATAATATCCTTCGGCATTTTCATCCGCAGTCCATTTGAATGTTATGGTCGATCTTGTTCTTGCTGTACGGACTATACCTGTCACCTTGCCTGTTTCGCTTATGGTTTCAGCTTTAAGCGCGTCGGATTTTTCTCCGGTTCCGGCACCGTTTACAGCCTCCACTTTATAGTAATATGCAGTCTTGACTTTCAGTCCGCTGTCTGTAAATGAATTCTTCTTTGATGTGCCGGAAAGCGTATATTTTCCTCCGGCAGATGAAGCCCTATAGATATTGTAACTGTCCGCATCACTGTTACCGGTCCAGCTTATGGTAACTGTGTCCTTAACCTTGCCTGTCTGAACAAGCCCTGTTACTTTTGACGGAACGGATACAGTTGCCGCCTTGAAGCATGAAGACATAAGTCCAGTACCTGCAGAGTTTGAGGCTGAAACCTTGTAGTAATACGACTTGTTAAATGCAAGTCCCGTATCCTTATATGTATTTGTATCTGATGTTCCTATCTCAACATATTCTCCGCCGGCAGATGATGCTCTGTAAATGTGGTATTCCTCCACATCCGCAGCCTTTGTCCATTTGAGACTTATGCTTGTATCAGATTTTGCCGACTGGCTTATGCCGTAAACCTGAGGAGGTTTTGTAAGTTCAAAATATCCGTCATCCTCGTACCAGAAATTACAGTCCACTTTTCCGCTGATACCTGATACAGTGCCTGAGCTTGTATACTGCCATGCACTGTACGGGGTTTTTGTATAAGTGCATGAAGTATTGTACTGTGCAATCCAGAATACTCCGCCTGCAGCATCTATTTTTTCAGGATACATATTGGTATTGTAGCAGTTTGTACTCGCATAAACTCCTGCCTCATATCCTGCACTTTTCATTTCATCGATAAATGCAATTATGTTATTTGTCGCCTTTGTTTTCTTTGCTGAAGTCGTACCTATAATCGAGTTCATTCTGAAGCCTGGCTGATATTCAAAATCAATAAAAACAGGAAGACTTACATCATACCCGGATATAAGGTTTATGACATAATCAGCCTCTTTTCTTGCCTCGGTTACAGTAAGCGCCTGACTGAAAAAATATATTCCTACAGGAATTCCGTTATCAAGAGCCCCTTTAATATTCCTTTCAAAATAATTATCTGTTACTACAGAGCCTGCACTGCCGCCTCTGTATCCGCACCTGATAATTGCGTAGTCAACTCCCGCGTTTCTTACCTTGGGCCAGTTTATAACATACTGATGTTCCGATACGTCAATCCCGTTATACACATTCATACCGTTAAATGATGATGAATGCGTATATGTTGTCGAAATGAACGGACTCTTCCCTGTCGCTGCATATGCTGTTTCCGCTTCTGCCAATATCAGCACCAGTGCGAGTAAAATTATCGTAGCTCTTCTCATTACAGTACCTCCTTCACTCAAATAACTAGCCATACTATTATATGATTTGAGATAGATTAACAATCTGTTCTGTACACAACATCAGAACTGAGATATCCTCTGAAAATGCCTGCCTTGCAGTAATACCACATACGCCCTGAAGCATCATATGTCACTGAAAGTATTTCAGTATCACTTCCCGTCGGCAGCATGGTAACAGTGTCATTGTCTTCACCCGGATGTCTTCGCATAACACTGTCACATAAAGTCTTTCCCGAACATCCTGCAAGAAATCTGGTTGAAGCTGAATAGCTGTCAGACATCTCCCCTTCGCTTTCTGAATCATATGCCGATACCATATAATGATACTGCCTGCCGCTTTGAAGACCTGTGTCCGTATACCGTGCGTCGGTTACATCTGCAATCTTCTCATATTTCCCGTTATACGATTCGCTTCGGTAGACTGAATATCCAAGAGCATAGTACATTGGATTCCATTCTAAAGTTATTGAGTCATCAGAAGAAGCTGCCTTGATTAACCCTGTCGTCTTAATAACTCCGGTATTTTCTCTGAACATATAGTCATCTCCATACCAGAAATCACAGTCAACACTGCCTGTAATACCCCGCACACGTCCTTTGCTCGTATACTGCCAGCATGTGTACGATTTTCGGAAATCGCATTTTCTGCTGTACTGGGCACACCAGATCATATATCCTCTGGATGTGAGGGTGTTCGGATACATATATCCGTTCAGGGTATTAAGGTTGGCATACACCATCGGCTGATATCCCTTCTCTTTAACTCTTTCACAGAAGGCGGATATTATATTTGTATTCCTGCTTTTCTGAGAAATTGATTTAGATTTGAGCCTGTTCAGTCTGTATCCTGACCCGAATTCAAAATCTATGATTACCGGAAGCGGAATGTCATAACCGCTTATACGCTTAAGCAGATAGTTGGCTTCGGCTATGGCTTCCCGTTCGGTTACTGCCTGTGAAAAGAAATACACACCAATCTTAATGCCTGCAGACTGCGCTGCTTCAATGTTTCGTTTCCAGTATTTATCCTCTCTCAGCTGTCCTGTCCTGACCTTTCTGTATCCTACACGGATGATTGCATATTCAACACCGGATTCTCTGACTTTCGTCCAGTTTATCTTCTTCTGCCATTCAGAAACATCTATACCGTGATGTATACTCTGATTGGCAAACATGCGGGAATGCACATAAGCTGCAGAAGTAAAAGGACTCTTTCTGTCAGATGATGCATAAACTGTAAATGATGAAAATATGAGAATAAAAACAAGAGCAATAGCTGTAATTCGTTTAATCAAAATAAATACCACCTGTAAACATAATTACATAAAGCCTACCATATGACTTAAGAAAGTGTCAACATAAGATAATCCTTGTCATGTCATGCACAAATCACGTTTCATTTAATTTAACCTATATTATACCGCATTTTTGCCACATTTGTCAATGCAAAATAATAGAGCAGCCAAAAGACTGCTCCAGCATAATATCATTCTATTCAATTATAACTCCGTCCTCGTCGACATTCAGAATATCATCGGGAACAGTATAATCAACCGGTCTTATTGAATCAAGAATCATCCCTTCAAGTCTGTCCATAATTTCAGGGTGTTCCTCAAGGTATGTCTTTACATTCTCTCTTCCCTGTCCTATTCTCTCTCCATCAAAACTGTACCATGAACCTGCCTTGGAAAGGAATCCATGTTCAACGGCACAGTCGAGAATATCTCCTGACTTGGAAATTCCTCTTCCATACATAATATCAAATTCAGCCACTTTAAACGGCGGAGCCACCTTGTTCTTGACAATCTTGACCTTGGTTCTGTTGCCTAAAACCTCATCCCCCTGTTTGATGCTCTCTACTCTTCTTACTTCAAGTCTCATCGAAGAGTAAAACTTGAGAGCTCGTCCTCCTGTAGTAGTCTCAGGATTTCCGAACATTACACCAACCTTCTCCCTGAGCTGATTGATGAAAATTACTGCTGTGTTCGACTTATTGATGGCACCTGTAAGCTTGCGCAGAGCCTGAGACATAAGTCTGGCCTGAAGTCCGACATGCGAATCTCCCATTTCACCCTGTATCTCAGCCTTAGGTACCAGCGCTGCAACTGAGTCTATTACAATGACATCAAGAGCACCCGAACGTACCAGCATCTCGCATATTTCGAGCGCCTGTTCACCTGTATCAGGCTGTGATAACAGAAGCTCATTTATGTCGACTCCCAGATTCCTTGCATATTCCGGATCAAGCGCATGTTCTGCGTCAATAAATGCCGCCTTTCCGTCCATCTTCTGCGCTTCAGCGATTATATGAAGTGTGAGAGTTGTTTTACCTGATGATTCCGGACCGTATATTTCAATGATACGGCCTCTTGGAACACCTCCTATTCCGGTTGCAACATCAAGGGTAATGGAACCGGTAGATATGGCCTGTATATCAGGTATCCCGTTGTCATCACCCAGCTTCATAATAGCACCCTTGCCGAACTGTTTCTGTATCTGCAGAAGCGCCGCCTCCAGCGCCTTGTCCTTATCTGTATTTGCTGCCATTTGTTTTCCTCCATCAAGAACATTTATAAACAAACATCTGTTCTGAATATATAATATATTAAATATTTCTCTGCGTCAAGCAGTCTTTGTATAGAATTCCCTTCCATATTATACCATTTATTGAAGCATGAGAAAACTATATATTCTTATTAATCAGGTCAAGCATATGAAGTACGGCGCTGTGCCTTACAACCTCCCGCCTGCTGTGATTTGCCATGGCTTTTTTTGTATAATACTTCCCTCTGTATGCTAAAGCAACATATATGAGGCCTACAGGACAGGCATCACTTCCGCCTCCGGGGCCTGCCATTCCGGTTGATGCTATACATATATCGCTTCCCGCCTTCTTCTCAAGCCCCTTTACAAGTTCAAGTGCCGCCTCCTCACTTACAATTCCGTACTTTTGTATAATACTCATATCAGCACCAAGTTCTTCTGCCTTGGACCTGTCGCTGTATACTACATATCCTTTTTCGAATACGCATGAAATGCCCGGAATATCAGTCACAGTCTTGGCGAAAAGACCTCCTGTGCACGTCTCTGCACTTGATAAAGTAAGTCCTTTTTCTTTCAGTTTTGTGCATACCACCTGAGGCATATCTTCATCATCGCAGCTGTAGATAAAGTCTCCGACAAGTTCTTTTACTTTAACAGTCATATCGTCAACAGCTTTCACAGCCTCTTCTCTTGTCGCTCTTTTTGATGCTACTCTGACTGCACATTCACCTTCTTTTGCATATGTGGCAAGAGTAGGATCTGTCTGGCCGTCTATGAGAGGAAGAAGTCTTGTTTCAAGCTCCGACTCTCCAAGTCCGAAACACCTTATCTGTCTGTAGAATATACATGCTCCTGATACAGATTCAAGATATGGCTTCACCTTTCCCTCAAACATATTCTTAAGTTCTCTTGGAGGTCCCGGAAGACATATTGCCGTCTTTCCGTCTGTTTCAATTGCAAAACCCGGAGCAGTGCCGGCTGTGTTGGCAAAAACTATGCCTTTTGACGGAACCCATGCCTGCTTGTAGTTGTTCTGCGTTATTTTTCTGCCTCTTTGTCTTTCGTATTCTTTGAGTGATTCCATAGTCTCATCATCAAGGACAAGTTCATCTCCAAGAACTTCACATACCATTTCCTTGGTAAGATCATCTTCCGTAGGTCCCAGTCCTCCGGTTGTAATTAACAGGTCGCAGTCTGTGAATGCCAGTGAAATCATATCTTTCATTCTGGCAGGATTATCTCCCACCGTATAATGATACATTACATCTATTCCAAGTCTGTTAAGCTGTTCTGAAAGATATGCTGCATTTGTATTCACAACCTGTCCGAACAGTATTTCTGTTCCTACTGTAAGTAACGCTGCCTTCATAATTCGCCTCTACATTGAAAATACTTTTCTGTTTTTTAATATGTACTCTGCTCCTGAATATACTGTCATCACAAGAGATGCCCAGATAAATACCTGTCCTGCGGTGAAAACTGCAGGCACCTTTGGCAGTGCAAGAGCAAGAATAAGCACAGGTACCGCTATCATCTGAAGCACTGTCTTGATTTTGCCGCTCATTCCGGCCGCTATCACAATACCTTCCGATGCAGCAACTGTTCTCATACCGCTTATCGCAAACTCTCTTGCAAGTATTACTATGAGCATCCATGCAGGAACGGTTCCGTCTCCGGTCATGAGTACAAGTGCGGAATATACGAGTATCTTGTCAGCAAGCGGATCCATAATTTTACCGAAGTTCGTTACAAGATTTCTTTTTCTCGCAATCTTTCCATCCAGCATATCAGTAAGAGATGCAAGTATAAAAATAACGAGCGCCGCAATATAAAATCCAAGCATGTATAATGCAACGAAAAACGGCACAGCTATTATTCTTCCTATTGTCAGTTTGTTTGGTAAATTCATTATATCTCTTCCTCCCCTGTCAGATCATAATCAAATGCATCCAGTATCCTTACATTCACGAAATCTCCCGGTTCAAGCTTTCTGCTGCTTGTAAAAATTACAGAATTATCTATTTCAGGCGCATCATATCTTGTTCTTCCGATGAAACTTCCGTCTTCATCTATTTCATCCACTATTACTTCCATTACGCTTCCGATTTTCTGTCTGTTGTTTTCAAATGAGATGTCAAGCTGCATTCTCATGATATCATCCGCTCTGACAGCTCTGATTTCCTCATCAACCTGATTCTCCATTTCACCGGCAGGAGTTCCCTCCTCCTGTGAATAAGGAAAAACACCCAGTCTTGCAAATCTCTGCTCCTGCACAAAGTCATACAGAATATCAAAATCTTCCTCTGTTTCTCCCGGAAAACCCGTTATAAGCGTGGTTCTGATATGTATATCACTTATCCTGTCTCTCAGTTTATCAAGTGTTTTCTCAATCGATTCTTTTGTCGACCTTCTTCTCATGTTTCGCAGAACATTATCTGAAGCATGCTGAATAGGTATATCGATATAATTGCATATCTTATCTTCTTCTCTTATGGTTTCGATGAGTTCATCGGTGATTCTGTCCTCATAGCAGTACATCAGTCTTATCCAGTGAATCCCGTCTATCCTGCACAGTTTCCTTAAAAGCTCAGGAAGCATATACTTACCGTAAAGGTCCATTCCGTAATATGTTGTGTCCTGTGCAATCAGGATGAGTTCTCTGCATCCTGATTGTGCCAAAGTCTCAGCTTCTGCAATAACATTTTCAATTCTCTTGCTGCGGTAGCTGCCTCTGATATACGGAATAATGCAATAGGCACATCTGTTATTGCATCCTTCTGCAATTTTAATTGTAGCTGTCGTTATTCGTCCATCTATTTTTCTTTCCATTGCAGGAAGCTCAGTCTGTGAACATTCCGATACGTTTACGCTTCTTTCACTGCTGTTTAAAAGTGAAGGAAGAAGATCGTAATCATTAACTCCTATAAATGCATCAACTTCCGGCATCTCTTCAAAAAGCTCTTCTGAATATCTCTTGGCAAGACATCCCGATACTATGAGTTTAACGCCATTCTCCTTATATCTGGCCATATCAAATACAGCTTCTATTGATTCTTTTTTAGCATCATTGATAAAACCGCATGTATTGACCACTATTGCATCAGCCTCTTCGGGAGAATCGGTGATTACATGACCGCTGTTTTCGAGGATGCCTGCCGCCGTCTGCGTATCATAGAAATTCTTCGGACATCCAAGTGTTTCAAAATATACTTTCATTAATCGTTTCCTTCTGTATTAGCCTTACTGTCTGCCGGTTCCTCACCTTTAAGTTCAGCCTCATTCAGCAGAACCTGCCTTGGTCTTGAACCATCCTGAGGACCGACAATTCCTGCTGCCTCCATCATGTCCATGATTCTGGCAGCCCTGTTATATCCTATTCTGAATCTTCTCTGAAGCATCGAAACAGATGCCTGTCCACTGGCAACAACAAACTCGATACAGTCATTCATAAGTTCATCTGTATCATCTGAAATGTTCTGAGAGACCTGATCTGTATTTTCAATGCTTGTCAGCACATCATTTGAGTATTCCACTTCATCTGTCTGACTCTTTACAAACTCTATAATTGAATTCACTTCATTATCCGAAATGAAAGTGCCCTGCACTCTCACAGGCTTGCCCATTCCAAGCGGATTGTAAAGCATGTCTCCCTTTCCGACAAGTTTCTCTGCACCGCTCATATCCAGAATTGTTCTTGAGTCAAACTGAGATGACACGGCAAACGCTATTCTTGATGGAATATTCGCCTTTATCACACCTGTTATTACATCCACAGACGGACGCTGCGTTGCAACGATTAGATGCATTCCTGCAGCTCTTGCCATCTGAGCCAGGCGGCATATCGACTCTTCAACCTGTGAAGGCGCAGCCATCATAAGGTCTGCAAGCTCATCGATAATTATAACAACCTGCGGCATTACATTATCCGGCTCATCCATCATAAGCACATGCTCGTTATAGCTTTCCAGGTCTCTGACTCCCGCTTCTGCAAATTTCTTGTATCTGTCGTTCATTTCAGAAACTGCCCAGTTAAGCGCAGCCGCAGCCTTAGGCGGTTCAGTAACAACCGGTATAAGGAGATGCGGTATGCCGTTGTAGTTTCCAAGCTCAACAACCTTGGGATCTATAAGTACAAGTTTCACTTCGTCAGGCGTTGCCTTGTAAAGAATGCTTGCAATGATGCTGTTTATGCACACGGACTTTCCTGAACCTGTAGATCCTGCGATAAGAAGATGAGGCATTCCTTTTAAATCCCCGATTATCGGCTTTCCTGCAATGTCTTTACCCACGGCAAAACTTATCTTTGATTTGGCGTTCCTGAACTCGCGTGAATCTATGATTTCCCGTATGGTGACCATATTAACCTTGTCGTTCTCGATTTCTATGCCTACTGCGGCCTTTCCGGGTATAGGCGCCTCAATACGTATGCTTTTTGCTCTCAGATTCAATGCTATATCATCTGAAAGCTTTGTAATGCTGCTTACCTTTACGCCTGTCCCCGGCTGAATCTCATATCTTGTCACCGCAGGTCCGGGAACTGCAGCTATCACCTTAGCATCTACATGAAATGCTTCAAGTGTCTCTTCAAGTTTCTTTGTCTTGGCTGCAAGATCGGCAAGGTCTGCTCCTTTAACTTCGACTTTCTTCAGAAGATCTGAAGGAGGAAACTTATACTTCTTCTTTGCCTTCGTCCTGTTGAATTCCGATTTATCCAAAGTAGCATTCTTCGCCTCTGTGTTCGACATCTTCTCAACATTCCTGACAGGGTCCGACTGACCTGATTTAACTACCTTTGTCTCTTTTTCCGGTTTTTCTTCATATGAAACCACATCATGTACTGACGCCGGCTCTGCATTCACTTCTGCAGTCTGTTCCGATACAAAATTATCATATGATCCGGTATATATATCAAGCGGCCCACGTCCCATTGCACCGTCGTCATATCCTTCTCCTATGCCGCATCCGCTGCTGAGACTCTCCTGGCTTCCGTCAAGACCGAAACCTTCAACATGATCGTTTCCACCCGTTCCGAAATGAAGAGAGTCATCTGTCATATATTCAAGAATTCGCTTCTGGTTATCACAAAGATTTGCCCTGCGTATTGCTTTTTTTGTGTGTGCCGAATCAGGAACGGTATATCCTTTAGGAACGGCAGGTTCAAGCAGTTCCTCCTCCTGCAGTTTCTTTTCCGGTTCCGGAAGAGTCTGAGTCTTTTGTCTCTTTGCTCTGCGCATTCTCTCCTCATTCCAGCTTCCTTTGCCCGCAATAGGTCTGTCAGATATAATAATAAGGGAAATTACTGCAATAACAGCAGCAGCGATATATGAACCGACTGCACCTATTATCTTTACCAGCAGTGTAGCAAGAAGCATACCTGCCAGTCCGCCATTTTCAAGATTTGCTCCATCTGTAAATATATCTCCCATTCCAAGAACCGGAATCACAGCATGATTCACATCCACAAATCTGACAGAATTTACAATGCTGATGTCAAAAAACAGCAATATAAAGAATACTGTGGAAAGAGCAGTGAATATTTTTGTGCGCCCTGCAAGCATCAGCACACCGTAGAGTATGAGATATACGGGAAGAACGTATGCAGCATGGCCGAAACATCCTTTGAAAAACCTGTCAAACACCTCTCCAAGGGCTCCTGTCACATTGAAGAACAGAGCAATTGCAAGAAAAATTCCTGCTGCAGTTATGACTATACCCTGTATTTCTCTTTTCTTCCTTAAATCAGTCTCAACAGCTTCTTCATTTAATATTTTTTTCGTTTGACGTCTGTCATCTTTTGGAGATGACTTCTTCTGTACATTTTTCTTCTTTTCAGCCATAACTTTCCTCAAATCAAAGTATCACTAATGAATATACTATTACAGAAATCCCAAGTATCCATGTGTAGTATGAAAAATATGTCAGTTTCTTCCCTGATACAAGTCTGATCATTCCCTTTATTGCGATAAGACCTGAAACAGCCGAAACAATCACCCCTGCCAGTATCGGCACTGTAAGAGATGAATCCACAGTGCCTGCTGCAAGTGCATCGGGAAGCTCAAGGATTACAGATCCCAGAATCGGCGGAATAGAAACAAGAAATGCAAATCTTACAGCCCATTCTCTCTTGAGTCCGCATGCCAGTCCGCCTACAATAGTAGAGCCTGATCTTGAAATACCCGGAGCTATTGCACACCCCTGAAGAATTCCCACTGTAATTGCATGCTTAAACTTTGTGTTTTTTATACCGTGCAGATTCTTTCCCCATTTTTCTGCAGCAAAAAGAATACATCCTGTTATTACAAGACATATGCCTATAGCAAGCACATTACTGTAAAGCTTCTCAAACTTCTCATCGAACAGAAATCCGATAACGGCAGTCGGAACAGTTGCAGTAATGATAAGCCAGCACATTCTCCTTGTGGCATTCTTATTTACATCGAATCTCTTTGTTTTAACAAGGTCTGCAAAAGTTCCGAAAAACTCATATATCAGACCGAGAATATCCTTCCAGTATACAATAAATACAGAAATCAGTGTTCCCACATGCAGAAGAACCGCAAAGATCAGAACACTGTCTGAATTTATTCCAAAAAAATGCTGAGCAAGAGCAAGGTGCCCCGATGATGAAATCGGAAGAAACTCAGCAAGCCCCTGAATTAATCCTAATATAATTGCCTGAAATGTAGTCAATTAACCTACCTCCTCATGTACATAATCATACATAATAAGTATACCATAAACTGACGGTGCGACAAATAGAAAAATACAGCCCGCATTACACGGACTGTACCGAATTATCTTTTTATTTCGCCTTGATGTAACCCTTGGCAGTCAGAGCTTCCGCTCCAAGAAGTGCACCTCCGGCAGCTCCTCTTACAGTATTGTGAGCAAGTCCGATGAACTTGTAATCGTAGATTGTGTCTTCTCTTAATCTTCCGATTGAAACACCGAATCCTCCCTCGAAATCCACATCAAGTTTAACCTGAGGTCTGTCATCATCCTCAAGATACTGTATAAACTGCTCAGGCGCGCTAGGAAGACCTGCCTCCTGAGGAAATCCTCTGTATTCTACAAGTGCTCTGATGAGTTCTTCCTTTGTTACAGGTTTTCTGAACTTGATTGATACAGCAGCTGTATGTCCGTCAAGAACAGGCACTCTCACACACTGACAGCTGATTTTAGGTTCTGCTGCATTGACAATTTCACCATTCTCTACATGTCCCAATACCTTAAGCGGTTCAAGTTCACTTTTTTCTTCTTCACCGCCGATATACGGAATTATATTCTCAACTATTTCAGGCCAGTCCGCAAAAGTCTTGCCTGCACCTGAAATTGCCTGATATGTACATGCAACGATTTCATAAGGCTCATAAGGAAGCCATGCTGCAATTGCAGGCACATAGCACTGAATTGAGCAGTTCGGCTTTACAGCGATAAAACCTCTCTTTGTTCCGAGTCTCTTTTTCTGCGCTTCAATAACTTCGTAGTGCGCATCGTTGATTTCAGGAATAACCATCGGAACATCCTTTGTCCATCTGTGAGCAGAGTTGTTTGAAACAACAGGTGTCTCTGTCTTTGCATAAGCTTCCTCTATTGCGCGAATCTCGTCCTTTGACATATCAACGGCACTGAATACAAAGTCTACAGTCTCTGCAACCTTCTCTACTTCGTTAACATTCATTACGATGATATCCTTTACAGATTCAGGCATAGGTGTCGCCATCTTCCATCTGATACCTACGGCATCCTCGTATCTTCTGCCTGCACTTCTTTCACTTGCAGCTATTGTTACAACTTCGTACCAGGGATGATTCTCAAGAAGCGATATAAAACGCTGTCCAACCATTCCTGTTCCGCCAAGAATACCTACTCTTAACTTTTTTTCCATTTATTTCACCTCTAAAACTCTTTCTTTAAAATATATGAATTAATACTATCACAGCATTTGTGCTGTTTCAAGTAAATTTAATAAATTTTAATATATATTTTTGTGTACATCTAACAAAAACAAGCCCGGGGTGCCGTCAGGCTATAATTCACGCCCTATCTATGATAGGTGGGTCATCTGCCCTGCCCTTCTGCCTTCCACTGAATAAATGAGGCCTGGCATATCTGCAGCGGACTCGAAATCCCATTGTGAAACTGTAGGTTGAATTACAGAACCTTAACGCACAACCCAGGTAGTTTTCTCAAACATTATATTATCAGTTTCATTTCTTTTCAATAGCTATATACGGTTTTCGCACATAATCTGATTCTTCATACAAATCACGCCCTCTGATTATATTATAAATATCAGATGCCTTAATATCAGCAGCACCTGTTCCTTTCTCTCTGTTGATGTTTGTAATCACTTTTACACCGTTTTTTTTCATCTTGCGAATCAGATATCCGCCATGTTTTCCTACGGCGAGAATTCGTACAGCATCTGAACTGTCCGCACCTGCAACAAGCTGACACAACACTCTGTTTATTCTTGCCTTTGTATACCTTGACTGCCTTACGGCATCAACAAGAGAATGTGTATCACGATGATACCGTATTTCACTACGAAGCTTAAAACCTATTCCCTCGCCTGCAGAAGGAAGAGAATCAATTTCCTCAGCCGTGTGTGACAAAACAGCAAATGCTACAATATCATATGGAATTCCTCCCGTATAACCTTCGTACGGAAGAGGCATGTATCCTGAAATATCTCTTCCCGCTGCGCACTCGCTTCGAATAAATGAAGATGATTCATGACTGCTGCGTCTGACAGTAACAGGAACAATACTGCTTCCTGCTGCCGCAAGCGCTCTGAGATATTCAACAGAGAGGATGTTATTCGGATGTTTCATAAACTCATCATTTCCAAACGCCTTCGCATATGACACGCCGCTTCTTGCCATTTCTATCTGTTCTCTGTCTTCCCCAATGTGTTTTCGAATCTCATCAATATCTCCCGATTCGCTCCCGAAAGAAAGATAATCTACGCATTTAAGCGAATCCAGTATCTTAACCGCTCCCTGCGCAAACTGCCTTGCACCGTTGCACGCATATATAAAAGGGAGCTCTATGACAAGATCAGATCCCATCATTACCGCCTGCTTTGCTCGAAACCATTTATCTTCGTAGGCGGGAAGTCCTCTCTGAACAAAATTTCCGCTCATCAGAGATAATACTGCCGTATCCTCCCCAAGAATTCTGCGCGTTTCGTTCATATGAAACTTGTGTCCGTAGTGAAACGGATTGTATTCACATATTATTGCTGCTGTTTTCATAATAAAAAGCTCCACGGAAAACACCATGGAGCACATCTCCTATTCAATATAATCCTTCGATTCAATATGCACTTCGTATGCCATGGATTTGATTTCTTCTCTGTTTGCCTGAAGCGTATCGCTTATTCCTGCAAAAGTAGTTTCAATCGTATTGAACATATCTCCGAAATATGTAGCATTAAGCTGCTCCATCTTCTCCTGGAAGCTGAACAGAATGCTGTCCATGTATTCATATGTGCCGAGTTTAAGTGCTGTGGCTTTTTCTTCAGCTGTTGTAAGAATTTCTTCAGCTTTATCCCTTGCTCTTCTTGTAATCTCGTCATTATCAACAAGAGCGTCTGCCTGCGCTCTGGCATCAGCTATTATAGTCTCGTATTTTTCTTTAGCTTCTCCCTGAATCCTACTCTGTTCACCTTCAAGCCACTGAGCCTGTTTCATCTCCTGAGGAAGTTCTGCCCTGATCTCCCTGACTATCTCAAGAAGCTCCTCTGAGTCAACCATAATTTTACCTGTAAGCGGAAACCCTGAAGCTGTATCAACTATTTCTTCAATTTCTTCAAGCAAATCAAAAACCTTCATCACTTATCTCCTCTCTCTGTGAAAACATCCATCATTTCAAGTACCACTTCAGGTACCATTTCACTTATGTCACCGCCCAGACTGTACACTTCCTTGGCCATGCTCGAACTGATAAATCCATATTTGCCGGATGTCATAAGAAACACTGTTTCTGCTCCATTGCGGTAAAGAATCGAATGAAGCTGCGCCATCTGAATCTCACTGTCAAAATCAGCAGTTCCCCTGAGACCTCTGACAACCATATCAAATCCGTTATCATTTACATAATCAGCAAGCAGCCCGGAAAACGCGTCAACCTCAACATTGGGAATATCAGCCACTGCTGCTTTAATCATGTCTGTTCTCTGCTGTTCTGTGAACATTGCGTTCTTTCCCGGATTCCTGATTACTCCAACTACAAGAACATCACAAAGCCTGGATGCCCTCCTTATAAGGTCAAGATGACCCAATGTCAGCGGATCAAACGATCCTGCATATAGTGCTTTTTTTGCCATTATTTTCTCCTGGATTTACTATTCTAATTTTAACACAATGATATGTAATATCAATATCTATTTGCTGTATATATCAACGATAATTGTACCGTATTTTTTCTCTTTAATCTTAGTAAAAGCTCCTATCTTATCCGGAAGAATTTCGGCCTGGTGATGCTCCGCTACTATAAGACCGTCATCCGAAAGCAGATCAAGCTCTGCTATTTTTTCTACCGCACCGTTCATGAGTCCGTCTTTGTACGGCGGATCCAGCAGAAATATATCAACTTTTTCTCTGATTCTTTCGAGAACTTTTTCGTAGGATCCAGGCAGTACAACTGATTTATCCTCTGCCCTGCAGTATGAAATGTTTTCAGATATGAGTTTAAGACTTTCTCTTGAATTATCTCCGAAATAGCATTTCTCTGCACCTCTTGACAGTGCTTCCAGCCCCAGATTGCCTGTGCCTGCAAACAGATCGACAACAACCGCGTCGCAGATATTATTCATCAGCATCGCAAATATCGCTTCTTTAACTTTTCCGGTAGTAGGTCTTACTCTGTTGTTTTCAGGTGCGTTAAGACGCCTCCCTTTGTATTCTCCCGCAATTATTCTCATAAACTACTCTCCTAAAGATTAAATGTCATATCCTGACCGAACATATCTGAAACTTTATTTCTTAACATATCACATTCGGATGAACAGAAATATTCGTAGTTATTTATCAGGTATCTGGCCTCGTCCCCTGCCTTCTTAAGAACTTTTACATGACGAGCCATATCGGCCATTTTCATATCAGGAAGTCCATGCTGACGTATTCCGAATATATCCCCCGGGCCTCTCAGTCTCAGATCCTGTTCAGCTATATAAAAGCCGTCATTTGATTTTTCCATAATATCCGCACGCTCTCTTGCCGTTTCTGATTTGCCGCCTGTTATCACAAAGCATCTTGACCTTAATGCTCCTCTTCCTACTCTTCCTCTCAGCTGATGCAGCTGGGCAAGACCGAATCTCTCGGCATTTTCTATGACCATTACAGTCGCATTCGGAACATTAATGCCAACTTCTATAACTACAGTAGAGACAAGAACTTGTATTTCTCCCAGCCTGAATCTCTCCATTATTTCATCCTTAAGCTGAGGCTTCATCTCTCCGTGGAGCATCTCTACTTCAAATCCGCTGAATCTGTCCTTGAGTTCCCTATAGACCTCATCTACAGACTTTAAACTCGTTTCCTCGTTTTCTTCAATCAGAGGCGTGACAACATATCCCTGCCGGCCATTTTTAAGCTCACATTCAAGATAGTCATACGCTCTGTCTCTTTCTTTTTCATCCAGCGCCTCAGTAGCAACCGGCTTTCTGCCCTTCGGCAGTTCATCGATAATCGAAATATCAAGGTCACCATATATTACAACAGCAAGCGTTCTTGGAATCGGAGTTGCCGTCATTACAAGTCTGTCCGGATGCTCGCCCTTCTTTCCTAGAAGCGCTCTCTGATTCACTCCGAAACGGTGCTGCTCATCTGTTATAACAAGACCCAGTCTGCTGAAAACAACATCGTCAGAAATCACAGCATGTGTGCCTATAAGTACATCGACACTGCCGTCTTGCACTTCTTTGATGCATTCTTTTCTTTCGGCTGCCTTCATCCTGCCTCCAAGAAATCCGCATCTAATTCCAAACGGTTCAAATGATTTTCTTATGTCCTCAAAATGCTGTCTTGCCAGAATCTCTGTCGGTGCCATCAGAACAGCCTGATATCCTGATTTAACCGCCTTGTACATTGCAATCTGAGCTACCGCTGTCTTGCCGCTTCCAACATCTCCCTGAACAAGTCGGTTCATGACAGTGCTGCTTTCCATATCGTCCATTATTTCAGAAACCGTTCTTCTCTGTGCGTTCGTAAGTGCATACGGCAGAGAATCTATGTATTCCCCTTCATCGACAGAAGATGAAAAGGATATGGCTCTGCCATCCGGGTTTCTTCCTGCTTTCATCATTAGAATTCCAAGCTGGACAATTAGAAGCTCATCGAATACTATTCTGTATCTGGCTTCAGAAAGTTTTCTTCTGTCTTCGGGAAAATGCACATTACTTAGTGCATAACGTATATCGCACAGATTATTTCTTCTCCTTACATCTTCCGGAAGATAATCCTCAATATATACGCCGTCCTCTGAAATCCTTCTCTGTAGATTAATCATTTCACTGTTTGATATACCCTTTGTCAGAGGATATACAGGAATAATGCCTCTGTTACGGTCATCGGCAGGCCTGAATGAGGGATGAAGCATCCTTCTTCTTCCATTGTTTTCACATGTTCCATAAAAATCATAGTATTCGCCGAATCTGACTGTATTGGCGATAAATCCCGCATGGAAAAACAGAGCCTCGAATGTTCCCGTTTCATCTTCACATGTAAGATATACATTCTGATTTCGTCCGAAGCCGTTTTTTCTCATGTGCGTTACCCTTGCTCTGACAAGGGCTTTCATGCCGTCCTTCATATCGCAGACAGGAGTAACAGTTCTTCTGTCTTCATAATTTCTCGGATAATGAAGAAACAGATCTTCAACAGTATATATTCCCAGTTTAGACAGAAGATCGGATTTCTTCGGTCCTACACCTTTAATTGCCGTAACCTTATCCTTCGCGTTCAAATTCTATTTCTCTCCTGACAATTCTTCCCGCTGACTCCGTTCCTGTAACAACAACAGTAGTGCTTGCAGGAACAATTCCAAGCAGTTCGGACAGACCATCATGTATATCATCAGCTACCTGTTTTGCTATTGCCTTCATGCTGACACCGAATTTAACGATAATCATGACTCTGACATAAAGGTTCCCGTCTTCCCAGCTGATATTCACCGAACCCGACGGATCGTTTACAAGGAAGCCCACTCTCATCTTAGTGTTGCCAAGTCTTGCCTTTCCTTCGGTTTTCTCAACTGCAGCAGATACTGCATCTATTATTAGTGATTTCTGGATGTTGATATCACCCAGTGGAGTGCTGATGTCACCCATGATTCCCTCCTGTAACGTTTTGCCTAATTATAACATAAAAACCTGTCCTAAGACAGGTTTTGATAATTCTTGTATTAAGCTCTGTTAACTAAGCCGTTTCTCATGCATCTTGTGCAGACATTTGCTCTTCTTACTGTACCCTTCTCATCTACAACTCTAACAGTCTGGATGTTGGCATTCCATTTTCTTCTTGTATGTCTCATTGAGTGAGATACAGCATTTCCTGAAACCTGGCCCTTACCGCAAATTTCGCATTTTCTTGACATTTTATAATCCTCCTGAATATTGATTAAGCTTGTCGCATATTTTCTACTTCATGCTGCGGCCGGTTCCCTATCAGTTCTCAACTTCTGATAATGGCTTACGGACTTACAACCAGCAAACATTAGCATTATAGCATTTCAGAAGACTTAGTTCAAGTATTTTTTTAAATTAATTTCCTGTTATGATATACGGCTGAATTGCACCTGCCACATTGGATATAGGCATAGTCTGAAGCCATATTCTTCCGGGACCTGTAAGAACTGTATTGAACAGGCCTTCACCGCCGAGAACCATGTTCTTTAATCCGGGCACTGTCTGAATATCCATCTGAACAGATGCCTCCATGGCAGCAAGATGACCTGTATCTATTACCAGCTGCTGCCCAGGTTTCAGATTATACTCCACTACATGTCCGTCAAATTCTGCAAATGCAGTTCCCTGACCGGAAAGTCTCTGCAGTATGAATCCTTCGCCGCCAAACAGGCCTGATGCAGCCTTCTTGTGAAAATGCACTGAGAGTTCAACTGATTCCTCAGCTGCAAGAAATGCACACTTCTGAAGTATTATTTCCCTTCCCGGCCCTATTTCAAACGGTCTTATGCTGCCCGGAAAACTCGACGCAAAGGCAATCAGTCCAGGACCGCCTGTCGCTGTATATTTATTCTGGAAAATCGAATCCCCGGAAAGCATTCTTCCCAGTGCCCTTCCAAAACCTCCGCGCGCATTTGTGTCCATCTTCATATTTGGACTCATCCATGCCATTGCTCCACGTTCTGTAATCATACTCTCGCCTTTTTCAACACTGCAGATTACAACAGGCAGTGTATCCCCTTTAATTTCATATTTCATTTCGTATCTCCTTTACATGTACTCCTCTGCCAGTACCGTCTCTCCTTTTTTCTCTGTCTTTGATATATCTATTATTCTCTGATTCCTGCTTCCTCTGAATCTGAGAGTAAGATCACGCTGGTCCTTCAGATAAGGCCCGTCTATAAGAAGATCTGTGTACTCAAGCAGTTTCATTCTGTCAGGATCGTTTTCCTCTATGAGTTTTTCATACGTATAACCTGTAAATACCACAAGATCAAGTCCCCGCTTTTTAATCTCTTCTGCAAGATAGCTGAACTCTTTTGCCTTGCACATAGGTTCACCCCCGCTGAAGGTCACTCCCTTCAGAAGCGGATTCTTATCAATTTCTTCAAGTATCCTGTCGGTACTGCAGTCATATCCGCCGTTAAAATCATGAGACTCCGGATTATGACACCCTGGACATCCGTGGGGACAGCCCTGACAGAATATTACGAATCTTATGCCCGGACCGTCTACAATAGATTCCCTTATTATCCCTGCAATTCTAATGTTCTCTTCCTTTTCCATTCTCTATTCTCCAAAACAGGCGGCT
>JAEDDI010000039.1 GCA_016293805.1 Bacillota bacterium
TCCAATGGTAAACGCCACTTTTATCAACTGTGGAATTTACTCTGAGAATTTACGATTTAATTAATATTTTATCCCCTGATAAAAGGAAACCATCAGACTGAGATGCTGATGGTTTGGGTAAGTTCAGATTTACTTGAAGTATCTGTTAAGAAGTCCTTCGAATGCCTTGCCGTGTCTAGCTTCGTCTCTTGCCATTTCGTGAACTGTGTCATGGATAGCATCAAGACCGAGTTCCTTAGCCTTCTTAGCAAGCTGGAATTTACCTTCAGTAGCGCCGTGTTCAGCATCTACTCTCATCTCAAGATTCTTCTTAGTTGAATCTGTGATTACTTCGCCGAGTAATTCTGCAAACTTAGCAGCGTGCTCTGCTTCTTCGTAAGCAGCCTTTTCCCAGTATAAACCGATTTCCGGATATCCTTCTCTGTGAGCTACTCTAGCCATAGCAAGGTACATTCCCACTTCTGAGCATTCTCCGTTGAAGTTGTCTCTAAGACCTTCTATGATTTCAGGATCAACTCCTGAAGCGATGCCTACTACGTGTTCAGCAGCCCATGTTTTTTCGCCTTCTTCTGCTTTAACGAATTTATCTGCAGGTACTTTGCACTGAGGGCACTGAGCTGGTGGTTCAGGTCCTTCATAAGTGTAACCGCATACTGTACATGTCCATTTCATAATTGTTACCTCCATAATTATTACTCATTTATGACTAAATTATATCATTGCTTATTACGAAATAAAAGTTGCATATGCTACTTTTTTTGAATTTTTAAGAATCTTTTGATTAGTTTTTTTTAATCTTTTGTGCTAAAATTATATATATGAGGTGATAACGTGTTTAGGATAGGTGATTTAATTTTTTACAGTAAAACAGGGGTTTGTGAAATTGTAGAGATCATAGAAAAGGAATCTGAAGCCTTTGGAAGAAAGAACTACTACATACTCAGACCTCTATATCAGGAGTGCGATATAAGCATTCCGGTAGATAATAAAAAGGTATACATGCGGCCTGTCATTTCAAGAGAAAAGGTCGATGAACTAATAGATGCGATACCGGAAATGGATGCGCAGGCTTACTACAGCCAGAATCTCAACCAGCTTAAGGAACACTACAGACAGCTGATGGATACCCATTCATGTGAGGATATGATTAGAGTATCAAAGTCCGTCAGAAACAAGCAGAGGGAAGTTGAGGCAAACAAGAGAAAACTGGGCGCTGTCGACGAAAGGTTCATGAAAGAGGCAGAAGATCTTCTCTTTGGAGAATTTGCTGCTGTACTTGAAATTTCAAAGGCAGATGTTCCCGGATATATTGAGGACAGACTTAACAGACATTAGATAGCGCAAGCTATCTTTTTTTTCTACTCTGCGTGGATTGTAATAGAGAACTGCGTGAAGTAATATATTCCTGTGGGGAGGTGTCGATTATGAAAAATGACAATGTAATACTAAAACTTAGAAAGGAAAAGGGAATTACTCAGCAGCAGCTTGGTGACGCACTGGGAATTACAGCAAAGGCGGTATCTAAATGGGAGAATGGTGCAGGACTTCCGGATATAGCGCTTGTTACAGCGCTTGCCGACTATTTCGGTGTTGATTCCAGAGTGATACTTGACGGAAGCATAGCTGAGAACAGTCCCGATATGGGAAACATGAAGAAAACAAAAATAATGATATGTCCTTTATGCGGCGGCATATCGGCAGCATCAGAAGGGATGACAGTCACCTGCTGCGGGAGAGTACTTGAACCTGCAGACCCTGTTAAAACATCTGAAGATGATGAACACTATATTGAGGCAGAAATCGTTGAAGATGAATGGTTTCTTACCTCAAATCACGAGATGACAAAGGAGCATCATATTACATTTATCGCATATCTTTCAGGAGACAGAATTGAAATTGTACGTCAGTACCCAGAGTGGGAGATGCAGACAAGAATAAAGAAAAGAGGCCATGGCAGACTGATTTACGGATGCAGCAGACATGGCCTTTTCTCCAGAATTATTTAATTATACTGCCGTTGGCAGATATGATATCAACAGTGAGCGGGATGTTCTTACCGCTCATATTTATTGCCTTCCTGACTGCAATCTCAAGTCCGCCGCAGCAAGGTACCGCCATTCGTGTGAGAACAATATCTCTTATATTGTTTTCTTCGAATATGGCAGAAAGTTTTTCCGAATAGTCTATTCCGTCAAGTTTTGGACAGGCAATCAGAACAGTCCGGCCTGCGATATATCTGTCGTGAAATGATGCATATGCATATGCTGTGCAGTCAGCAGCTATCAGCAGACTGCAGTCTTCATACACCGGAGATGAAACAGGTGCAAGTTTAATCTGGACAGGCCAGTTTTTGAGGCGCCCTCCGTCTTTAATGCTGTCTGAATCATTAGCTGTTCTTGTTTCTTTAATGTGTATTCTTACAGCTTCCTCATCATATGGAAGTGCTTCCCGGTCAATAAAGGAAATAGCTCTCTCCGGACATTCGGGAAGACAGTCTCCAAGACCGTCACAGAAGTCATCTCTTAGAAGTTTAGCCTTGCCGTTTACAATAGCTATTGCCCCTTCATGGCAGGCCTCAGCACACAGACCGCAGCCGGTGCATTTTTCATTATCAATAGTTATTATTCGTCTGATCATATAAGTTCCTCTTTAAAGTAATTCTTCGACCTGAAGATTCAATGATATTCTCTTCGTTTAGTTTTTTTATTTCTCTCATTAGGCTTGTTCTGTCAACACACAGATATGATGAGAGGTCGGTAAGAGTAAGATGGGTTCTGAAACTTGCATTTTGCTCCTTGTCGGCCATATATCCGAAATATGTGAGGAGTTTGTCTCTTACCGTTTTTCTTGAAATAAAACTGATTCTGAGAACAAGTTCCTGGCTTTTTTTTGCTGCCATCAGAAAAAGATTCCTGGTAAGCTCAATATGATGGTCACAGGCGCTGGTACATGGTCTTGTAACAGTACCGTAATCAAGAAACATGACACTGCAGTCTGTATCTGCTTCAATGATGTATTCGAGGCTGCCGAGGGGCAGCGTAAAAAGTTCACCAAATACATCGTCTTTTTCGAAATTTTCAATAATCTGAAGATTGCCGTCAAAATCAATGCAGTAAAGGTGAGCTCTGCCCTTCATCAGGATGCAGATTGATTTAAGACTGTCTGAAAGCTCTATAATTGTTTCACCTGCCTTGAAATCCCTGGTTACGGGATGAAAACAGCTGAGCATGCGGTCAACACATGCATCTGTTATTCCTGTAAAGATGCTCATGGTATTAGCCTTTCTCAAAGTTATGTATGAAATTGTAGCATTAAACTGTAGCAAATGCAACAGTTTGTTGAAAAGTTGTAAAAAATATATATAATGGTATGTCGTTTGCAAGGTTTCAAGATTATGTGTAAAAAACGAAAAATTTGTTTTACGCAATATATAAAGTATGATATACTATAAAAACGCGTAAGCATTCGAAATGAACTATTTGGAGGAGAAATAATGAAAATATTAGTTGTTAACTGTGGAAGTTCATCATTAAAGTACCAGGTGCTTGATATGACAGATGAAAGCCTTATCTGCAAAGGTTTAGTTGAGAGAATAGGAATCGAAGGATCGATTTTAACACATTCAAAAATCGGTGCTGACAAGTTTGTTCTTGAAGTGCCTATGAAGGACCACAAGGATGCAATCAGCCACGTTATAGAAGCTATTCAGGACAAAGAGCACGGTGTAATCACTGATATGAGTGAAATCGGGGCTGTTGGTCACAGAGTTGCTCACGGTGGAGAAAAATTCGCTGAATCAGTACTTATAACAGATGAAGTGCTTGCAGCAATTGAAGACTGTGTAGAACTTGCTCCGCTTCATAACCCGGCAAATATTCTTGGAATAAAAGCATGTATGGATCTCATGCCTGGAACACCTGAAGTTGCTGCATTTGACACAGCATTCCATCAGAGCATGCCTGCAGAATCATACATATACTCTATCCCTTACAAGTACTATGAACAGTACGGATTAAGAAGATACGGATTCCACGGAACATCACACAAATATGTGGCAGAAGTTGCAGCTGATATGCTCGATAAGAGTATTGAAGATCTTAAGATTATCACATGCCACCTTGGAAACGGTGCATCAATTGCAGCAGTAAAGGGCGGCAGAAGTATTGATACATCAATGGGATTCACACCGCTTGCAGGACTTGCAATGGGAACTCGTTCGGGAGATATAGACCCTGCAATCATCAGCTATATATGCAAGAAGGAAGGAATCACTGTAGATGAAATGAACAGTGTATTAAACAAGGAATCAGGAGTATACGGCATGTCAGGTATTTCATCTGATATGAGAGACATCAAGTCTGCAGCAGCTGAAGGAAATGAAAGAGCACAGCTTACTTTAGATGTATATGCACACAAGATTAAGGCATTTATAGGTGCATACATTGCAGAAATGAACGGTGTTGATGCTATTGTATTCACAGCAGGTATCGGTGAAAATGATCCGTTAACAAGAGCTAATGTCTGCAGAGATATGGATGCACTTGGAATTATTCTTGACCCTGAAAAGAACGAGACAAGAGAACAGTCTGTAATTTCAGCAGATGATTCAAAAGTTAAGGTATTGCTTATCCCTACAAACGAAGAATTAATGATTGCAAGAGATACACTTGCAATTGCATCTAAATAGTATAAGAAACAGAGCTTCCGGCACGCCGGAAGCTTTTTGCATACACTAAAAACAGCTCCTTTTGTTTTACAGAACAGAAGGAGCTGCTGTCAGATGAATATGAATTAGCACATTGAGGATCTAAACGAATTTCTCAAGCCTCTTGACCAGTACTGCTGCAGCGGCAAGTTTTGCAAGGTCCGGGATAACAAACGGGATGACGCATGTTGAGAGCGCTGCTGTAAATCCGATAGGACCGGTCGACTGTCCGTAGAAGTATACGAACCATACAGTGCCGAAAAGATAACATACAGCAAGTCCTGCAGTCATTGAGATAATGAGTACAGGATATTTCCTGCCCAGCTTTTCGGAAGCAATACCTACAATCAGTGCAAGTGCGATAAATCCAAGTATGTATCCGCCCAGGGGACCCAGGATTACAGAAGGCCCGCTCTGAAAACCGGCAAATACAGGGATTCCTGCAACGCCTATCAGAATCCAGCATATTATGGACAATACGCTTCGCTTTGTGCCAAGAAGTCCGGCGCACAGGAAGATTGCAAAGGTCTGCATGGTAAAAGGAACTGCTGTAGGTATTGATATCCATGAGCATATGGTTATCAGTGCAACGAAAATTGCACATATGACCATGTTTTTGGTCTTTGATGAAATGTTGTGATTATTATTCATTATTTATCCTCCGTTATTCAGTCTATTATGAGTATATGCAGACAGCGTCAGTTTGTCAACCTGTTAACAAACATAGGTTTACAATTAATTGCGCATTGTAAAATCTGTGTTCAGATGGTATCCTAATATTATCGATTAACTTGGAAAGGAAATACATATTAAATGGACGAACAGGTACTGAAGCTGCTGTCTAAGGAATACCCGAATATCAAAGCAGCTTCCGCTGAAATTATTAATCTCAATGCGATTCTTGCACTGCCGAAAGGAACAGAGTTTTTCCTGAGCGACCTTCACGGAGAGCATGAGGCATTTATACATATGATAAAAAGCGCATCGGGAGTAATAGCTACGAAGATTGACGAGATATATGGGGAAGATATGACCGAGGCCGAAAGAGATGAAATAGCATCTCTTGTATACAATGCAGACGCGGAAATTAAAAGAAAACAGAAGGTGCTGAGCCAGAAGGAATATGACGCATGGTGCAGGCAGGCGATATATCATCTTATTGAGATTGCCAGAGCATGCTCACTTAAATATACCCGCAAGAAGGTTAGGAGAAGACTGCCCGAATATGCTGCATACAGCATGGATGAACTGATGCATGCTAGAGATGAGGAAAACAAGGCAAAGTATTACAGTGAAATCATCAATTCGATAATAGAATGCAGAATGGCGGAAGACTATATTGTCAAGGCTGCAGAAACGGTTCACAGGCTTGCTGTTGACAAGCTTCATATTATAGGAGATATATTCGACAGAGGCGCACATCCCGACAAGATTATGGACTTCCTTATTGATTATCACGATGTTGATATTCAGTGGGGAAATCATGATATAGTGTGGATGGGTGCGGCTACAGGCAACTGGGCGTGCATCGCTAACGTGCTCCGAATGAATATAAGCTACAATAATTTTGACATGCTTGAGGTCGGATACGGTATTAACCTCAGGCCGCTGGCTTCCTATGCCCAGAAGTATTACGGAGATGACAGGTGCGAGGCGTTCTGGCCGCATATAATCGAAAGAAACAAATACGATCAGGTTGATGAAGGTCTTGCTGCCAAGATGCACAAGGTAATCGCTATACTTCAGTTCAAGATAGAAGGACACAGAATCAAAAACCATCCTGAGTACCATCTTGAGAACAGACTTCTTCTTGATAAGATTGATTTTGAGAAGGGGACAGTTACGGTAAAAGGACAGGAGTATGAACTGAAAGATACTAATCTTCCTACAATAGACCCTGAAGATCCGTACAGAATTACAGATGAGGAAAAGGAAATGATGGCAGCGCTTGAGGCATCGTTCACACAAAGTGAGAAACTCCAGCGCCATATCAGATTTCTTTATTCACACGGAGGTCTTTACACAATATGCAACGGAAACCTTCTTTTCCACGGATGCATACCTATTGATGAGGAGGGCAATTTCAAGGAGTGCGAATTCAACGGCAAGATATTAAAGGGCAAAGCGCTCATGGACTATCTTGATGAAGAGGTCAGGACATCTTACTTCAGTACAGAGGAGTCTGAAGAGACAGGTCGCCCGGGAGATATTATGTGGTATCTTTGGCTCGGAAGTGAATCGCCGCTTTTCGGCAAGGACCAGATGACAACATTTGAAAGACTGTTTATCGCTGACAAAAAGACGCACAAGGAGTATACAAAGCCGTATTACAGGTTTAGAGACTCAAGAGAGACATGCGAAATGATTCTTGAAGAGTTCGGTCTTTCCCCGAGGACATCTCATATTCTTAATGGGCATGTTCCTGTGAAGTTCAAGGATGGTGAAAGCCCTATCAAAGGTGAAGGCAAACTGTTTGTAATCGATGGCGGCATATCTAAGGCATACCAGAAGACAACAGGAATAGCAGGATACACATTCATATACAATTCAAGGTCTATGGCTCTTGCAGAGCATAAGCCTTATGAACCTCTCAAGGAAGACGGCACTCAGAAGTTTTACCGTCCGATAGTCAGAAATGTTGAGAATCTAAGAAAGAGAATGACTGTAAGAGATACCGACAGCGGAGTGGAGCTTGAAGCTCAGATTGAAAGGCTGAAGGCTCTCGTTGAAGCATACAGAAGAGGTTTTATCAAAGAAGTGTATTAGAAGAACATGCCCCGGGGATACCCCGGGGCCGTTTATAAAGGGTGAGCAGTGATACAGGGTATAAAAAAAGCACGAAATTCAGAATGAATAAATCTGAAAATCGCGCTTTCCTGGTGAGGGTGAGAGGATTCGAACCTCCAACCAACGCATTCGTAGTGCGGTACTCTATCCATTGAGCTACACCCCCATACGTACGCAAATTATTATACATGAAAGTAATGTTAATGTCAAAACCATTTTTGGAATGCAGGTGAAATAATGAATAACAGTTTTGAGAACCACATAGCAGATAACATGGAGGAAATCAGGACGCTTCAGAAAGGGCTCGTGAATGAAATGCTGCAGCCGGATGTTCTCAGGTTTACAGAGCAGCCTCTTTCAGTATCGATAAAGTTTCCGGTGCTTGAATGGGAGGCGAACAAGGTCGGGAATATCCACGGCGGAATAATTGCAGCTATAGCTGATATGACAGCAGGCGTTCTTGCCAGATACTGTGCCGGTGAGAATTTTGCGCCGACTGCGTCACTTGATATAAAGTATGTGAGACCGGCAAAAGTCGGAGATGTTCTGGTTGCTACGGCAAGACTTGTTCATGCCGGAAGAAGAATAATACAGCAGACAGTGGATATAGTAAATATGGAAACAGGGAAAACAGTTGCTACAGGTGCTGTAATGCATCTTTCAGCTGATACAGACAAAGAACACAGAGCGGAGGAATAGATAATGGAATTGAGTGAAGCTATAAGAGGCAGATATTCGGTAAGAAAATTTAAGGAAGAACAGATTGAAGAGGATGTGATGATGGAGATACTCAGTGTTCTTGAGCACTCGCCGACGGCGCTGAATTATCAGCCTGAAAAGGTTTACAGACTGAAAAGCGCAGAGGCGATGGAAAAGATTAATTCGGCTTCTAAATGCATTTACGGAGCGCCTGAAGTTCTCATGATCTGCTATGACGAGACTGAATGCTGGAGAAATCCTATGATCAGAGGGCATAAATCAGGAATTACAGATGCATCAATAGCGGCAGATGAAATAATGCTCAAAGCATGGGAACTTGGTGTCGGAACATGCTTTGTGGGACTGTTCTCGGATACAGAGCTTCAGAGGCTTTTTAATATCCCCGAGTATATTCATCCTGTCGGACTTATTCTGATAGGTTATCCGGCAGATGACTGCAGACCTCTTGCAAAGATGCACAATGTATCAAGGCCTTTAGAGGAAATGGTGTTTACACTATAGAAAACAAACGCTTCGCATGTGCGGAGCGTTTTCAGAATCTGTCACTATAATTTAATATGCCTTTTACAAAGCCTCCCTTTGGGGGCTTTTTTTCGAATGTATTATTGTAGTAGATAATCGAAGCGGCAAACGTGGATTCGGTTGTTGTTATAACTGCGTAAGAACCTTTTGAACCGTCACGCGGTCTTGTCAGGCTCCCTGGATTAATCAGATAGATGCCGTCATATGATTCACAGTACGGGATATGCGTATGACCGAAAACTGCCGCACAGCATTCATTCTCCTGCGCAAGATAAAGAAGTTTTTCGGGAGAATAGTCCACGCCCTGCATGTGGCCGTGTGTCACAAGAATATTTCCGTAATCTGTCTGAGCAATCCGAAAGTCCGACGATGACATGCTTCCGTCGCAGTTGCCTCTGGTTCCGATTACAGGTACATTGAGAATGCTTTCGAGGACTCTCGAATCGTCATAATAATCTCCTGTGTGGAGAATAAGGTCTATGTTTTTTAGTTTTTCAAATACTTTAAGCACTTTTTCAAGTTTGCCGTGGGTGTCGCCTGTTACAAATATTTTCAATTGATGCAGTCCTCTTTCTTTTCGTTAACTTTGCTGGGATCTGCGTGTTCCAGCTCATACTGTTTTGCGGCCGGCGTATTTTCAACCTTGAAAATGTTGACTGCCACTTTGGACAGTACTGTAACTGTGAGGATAAGTACTATTCCGCCGATAACTGCCGCACCGTAAAAACCAATTCCTATTGTTAGTCCTATACATGCGCTTGCCCATAGTCCCGCAGCTGTCGTAAGCCCCTGTATTCGCTTTTCATCATCGCGGCCTCTCATGATGATGGTACCTGCACCGAGGAAGCCTACTCCTGTAATCACCTGAGCACCAAGTCTGGCAGGATCTGTCGAGTATCCCATAACATCAACCATGTACTGATTTGTCATCATGACAAGCGCTGCGCCTGTGCATACCAGAATATGTGTCCTGAAACCGGCAGCATGCTGAGTTTTGGATCTGTTAAGCCCTATAATTCCGCCAATGAGAGATGCCAGCAGAAGTCTTAATGTTACTGACAATAAACAGATGCCGTGTATATCAGTGCTGCAAAAGAAATCGATATAATTCATTTGTTTTCTCCTTTAAAATACTATAACAAAAAAATAATTCATGTTCAACTTTATGGGCAAGTATAGTATAATTTATGTGGATAATTATGTCTTTAGACTTGCATAAATGAGTTATATGGAGGGCTTTTTGTGAAGCATAAGATCAAGAGTAATTACGTGAAATGGGGTATTACAACCTTTGTCGTCGGCGCGGCTCTGATACTGTTCAACCTTTCAGCTAAGAATATAGTGAATCCAAACGAGCTGATTATCAAGACAGTGGATGTTCTGATGCCGTTTATTATAGGGTTTGTGCTTGCGTATCTGATGACGCCTCTGTACAACGCATCTGTGAGACGAATGCGGTTTTACATGAACAGAAGGGGATTGGAAGATGCAAGGACAATGCGTATTGCAAAGCCTGTATCGCTCGCCATTACCTTTACCGTGCTTCTTGCATTGTTTGCACTGCTGCTGTATCTGGTTATTCCGGAACTTATAAGCACTATTGCAGACCTTGTTGTTACTCTTCCTGAAACATTTGACAGAGTAATTGCATGGATGCAGCACAAGGCTGAAGTATATCAGATCTGGGGTCTTATAGAGGAAGCGTTCCAGAACAGCAACGAAAAACTCCTTGACTGGATGACAGAGAAAGTTCTTCCTGCATCTATGAGTGTAATGGATGGGATTTCTACCGGAGTAATGGGCATCATTGGAGCTCTTTCTGACATAGTGATAGGATTTATCGCTGCTGTATATATGCTGGCCAGCAAGGATATCTTTGCTGCTCAGACCAAGAAAATGTGCTGCTGTCTTTTCAGCAGTGAGAATGCAGCCAAAATCAGAAAAGGTGCGGATGTTATCAACCAGATTTTCATGAGATTTGTCTCCAGCAACCTTATAGACGGCCTTATAGTCGGTATTCTGACATGTATCTTCATGAATGTAGTAAGATGGGAATATGCTATGCTGATTGCCGTAATAGTAGGCGTCACAAATCTGATTCCGTTTTTTGGTCCGTTCATAGGGGCAATACCGTCAATTGCGCTGCTGCTTACTGTAAATCCTCTTCACGCACTGTATTTCGGTCTGTTTGTGGTTGTGCTTCAGCAGATTGACGGCAATATTATTAAACCGAAACTGTTTGGAGAGGGCGTAGGTCTTCCGAGTTTCTGGGTTATGTTCGCAATTATTGTAGGTGGAGGATTCTTCGGATTTATTGGGATGCTTCTTGCAGTTCCTGTATTTGCATGCATCTATCAGTATGTGGGATACAGAATGGGACTTAAGCTCAAAAAGAATCAAATGAGTACAGACCTGGATGATTACAGAGATCCGTCCCTTTATGATATGAGAGAAACAAAGTTCAAGGGAATAATGCATAAACTTCAGCAGATGCTGAAAAAGAAAGGAAATGAGAACAATTCTGGTGAAGAAGATATTAAAGAAACTGAAAAAGGAAATAAGTGAAGACAGAATAACAGAAAATGCTGATATGAGAAAATATACATCCTTCAGAGCAGGGGGATGTGCTGATTTTCTTGTGGAACCGGAAAACGAGAATCAGCTGATACATGCGCTGAATGTCCTGAGACAGGAGAAGGCGGAGTTTATGGTACTCGGAAACGGTTCGAATGTACTTGTAAGGGATGGAGGATACAGGGGAATCATCCTTAAGATAGGAAGCGGGCTTTCCAGAATAGATGTAGAGGACAATGTTCTTGAATGCGGGAGCGGTGCACTTCTTTCGGTTATCTCACGCGTGGCTCTCAATGAGGGACTTAGCGGATTTGAATTTGCAAGCGGAATACCCGGTTCTGCAGGCGGTGCTGTATTTATGAATGCAGGCGCATACGGCGGAGAGATGAAGCATGTCCTTGAATCTGTAAGAGTCTTTGAATTCAGGACGGGCATTGTAAGGGAGATGTCTGTGGATGAACTTGATTTATCATACAGGCACAGCATTCTTGAGGAGACTGGAGATGTGGTCTTATCGCTCAGGATTCGTCTTCAGGAGGGAGATAAAGAGGAAATATCAGAAAAAATGAAAGAACTGGCAAGGCAGAGAAATCTAAAGCAGCCTGTTCAGTACCCAAGCGCAGGAAGCTTCTTCAAAAGGCCTGAAGGATATTTTGCGGGAAAGCTTGTGCAGGATGCGGGGCTTAAAGGTGTTTCTGTCGGCGGAGCGCAGGTATCTGAACTGCACAGCGGTTTTGTCATTAATACGGGGGAGGCTACAGCCGATGACATAATCAGACTTATGCGGCTGGTTCAGAATACAGTTTACGACAGATTCGGCGTAATGCTTGAGCCGGAAGTCAGAATAATAGGGGAAGAGTAATGGGATATATTATGACTTTTGATTATCATACTCATACTGTGTATTCGCACGGAAAGGGTACAATCAGAGATAATGTCGAAGAGGCAAGGAGAAAGGGACTTTCAGAAATAGCCATATCAGATCATGGTCCGGGACATCTCACATATGGAATAAAAAGAAGCGCAATACCTGAGATGAGAGAGGAAATAGACCGGATTAATTCAGAGTATGACGATATAAAGGTGTATCTGAGTGTAGAGGCGAATATTGTTTCCAGGGGAAACTGTCTGGATATTACATCGAATGAGTTTGAGGATTATGATTTCGTTATAGGCGGATATCACTATGGTGTGACAGGCGGATACTGTCTCGCAAACTGGCTGGCAGGTCACGGAGTTGGCAGCGGGAGAAAGCTTCTCGTGCGTAATACCGACATGACAGTAAGAGCTATATATGAGAACAGGCTGAAGATTCTCACCCATCCCGGAGACAAGGGCCCGTTTGATATTCGGGAAATAGCCGCAGCATGCAGTGATACGGGGACATGGATGGAGATAAGTACACATCACAGAAATCTCACTGTCGAACAGATAAAGGAAGCGGCACATACTGATGCCGTCTTTGTGATTTCAAGTGATGCTCATGTTCCCCACAGAGTGGGAACGTTTGAGGGAGGGCTGGAAAGAGCGTTTGAAGCCGGTCTTGACCCTGAACGAATTGTGAATATTAAGAAAGTGGAGACAAAGTAATGCAGTTAATAATTGTTACAGGACTTTCGGGTGCCGGAAAATCAAATGCACTCAACTGCCTTGAAGACCTCGGATATTATTGTATAGATAATATGCCTCCTGCACTCATAGTGAATTTTGTCGATCTTCTCAGATTCAATAAACTGGAGATGGATAAGGCGGCAGTCTGCATTGATGTAAGAATGGGTGATTTCCTGAAAGGATTTGACAAGCAGCTTGAAAAACTCACTGATGTGGACTGCAGAATTGTTTACCTGGAGGCATCTGATGAGGCCCTTATAAGAAGATATAAAGAGACGAGAAGAAATCATCCTCTTTCGGACAAGAGCGTCAAAGAAGGAATAAGTGAAGAAAGGGCGATGCTTGCAAGGACAAGAACTCTGGCAGACTATATCATAGACACATCAAATATGAAAACTGCCAAGCTGAAGGAGACAATCAAGGACATTGTCACAGGTGATGAGAACGGTCAGCAGAATTTCATAATCAATGTGTCGTCGTTCGGATACAAGCACGGAATTCCGCTGGAGGCAGATATTGTCTTTGATATGAGATTTATTCCAAACCCGTACTATGTTCCGTCGCTTAAGGAACTGACTGGAAACAGCAAAAAAGTCAGCAGTTATGTTCTGAAACAGGAAGTTACCCAGGTATTCCTTGACAGTGTTATCCCTCTCCTTGAAAAACTGATTCCTGCATATATGAAGGAGGGAAAATACAACCTGAATATCGCGTTTGGATGCACAGGGGGTCATCACAGATCTGTGGCATCAGCAAATGAAGTGGTTATGAGGCTCAAGGATAAAGGGTTCAGAACGACAATAACACACAGGGATCTTTAATATCAGGCTCCGGATTCGAGAGCCTTAATATGGAGGCAGATATGTCATTTTCATCCGATACCAAGAATGAACTTGCACATTTTCAT
Source organism: Bacillota bacterium (assembly GCA_016293805.1). Classification (GTDB taxonomy): domain Bacteria; phylum Bacillota; class Clostridia; order Peptostreptococcales; family Anaerovoracaceae; genus UMGS973. The sequence goes on from JAEDDI010000039.1 coordinate 13,827, forward strand.
ACAGAGAAAGACTGCTGCAAGCTGGCTGAAATAGCCGGCTTTATTAGAATGTGCGGAAGTATATCACTTGCAGGCTTTGGTAAGTTTACTATATATATGCCGACTGACAGTCCTGCAATAGCGCGGCATTACAAAATGCTGGTGAAGGAGTATTTCAATGTCGATGCACCGATAGAGATTGGAGAGTCAGGAGGACTAAAGAACGGCAAGGAATATATACTGATTATAGGACCTGAGGAGAATTCAGAGGCGATATTGAGAGAGATAGGGATTCTGATGATTAAGGGAGGGATGAATTACTTCTCTGACGGAATATATGATGGCCTTATCAGGACCAAGTGCTGCAGAAGAGCATACCTTAGAGGGGCTTTCATGGCGGCAGGAACAGTGAGCAATCCGGAGAAGGGATATCACTTTGAAATAATGTGCTCATCGCATATACTGGCGCAGGATATAAGAAGACTTATCAGGACATTTACTGACCTGACACCGAAAACAGTTGTCAGAAAAAAAGGTGAATCAGTATATATTAAAAGCGGAACACAGATACTTGATATCCTCTCTATTATGGAGGCTCACGGCAAAAGAATGGATTACGATAAGGTCATGATGATCAAAGAAATCAGGAATCAAGCGGTAAGAGCGATAAACTGCGACAGTGCAAATGTGGATAAAATAGTCAGGACAGCAAGTAAGGAAATAGATGCTATAAGAAAAATAGAAAGAACCAGGGGACTTGATTATCTTCCGCAGAAACTTAGAGACGCTGCTTTGCTGAGACTGGATAATCCTGAAGCTTCGTTTACTGAAATAGGGGAGATGATGGACCCTCCTGTAGGAAGGTCTGGTCTTTCCAAGAGATTTAAGAAAATAGAGGAGATTGCGGAAGGAATAGAGGAATAGATGGAAAAAGGAAGCATATACGAGATACTGATCCATGATATGAGTCATGAGGGCAAAGGAATAGGCAGAGCAGATGGTATTGCCGTCTTTGTTGATGGCGCTGTCCCGGGAGACAGAGTAGAGGCGGAGATAACAAAGGTAAAAAAGAACTATGCTTTTGCCAGAACCATTAAGATAGTTGAAGAGTCAGAGTATAGAATTGAACCGGTCTGTGAGTACAGCAGCATGTGTGGAGGGTGTACGTATTCATGTCTTGATTACAGTGCGCAGTTAAAGTTCAAGAGAAAACAGGTTAAGGATAAACTTGAGAGAATAGGGAAAATAACAGATGCAAAGGTAAATGAAATGGAAGGGATGGACAGTCCTTTCAGATACAGAAACAAGGCGGAGTTTCCGGTAAGGGAGGATACTGTCGGATTTTTTATGGAGAAGAGTCATGATGTGTCTGATATACCAGACTGCCTTCTGCAGAGTATTCCTGCAATGGCCGCTGCGGAAGGACTCAGGCGGGAAGGAAACAGTCATATAAGGCATCTTGTTACCAGAACGGCTTTCGGAACAGGACAGGTCATGGTTGTACTTGTTGCAGACAGCGAAGATATAGATAATCTGGAAGATATAATATATTCAATTGATGACAGAATCAATGAACTGGATGATGAATACTACTATCTTGAGAGTGTATATCTCAATGTACGTGGCAGAAATGACAAAAACCATATGGGAGAAAAATTCATCTGTGTTGCAGGAAGGTCGGCTATAGTTGAAGATACAGGCAGACTTCAGTTTGAAATATCTCCTGCGTCGTTTTATCAGGTGAACCCGGTTCAGATGGAGAAACTATACAGCAAGGCTGTTGAATATATGAATCTCACAGGCAGTGAGACAGTGCTTGATCTTTACTGCGGAGTTGGAACAATAGGACTTTATGCTGCAGGAAAAGCAGCGAAGATTATCGGAATTGAATCAGTTAAGGATGCAGTTATAGATGCAAACAGAAATGCAGTTATAAATCACATCGTTAATGCAAGATATATAACAGGAAAAGCTGAAGAGGTGCTTCCAAAACTCATTGCAGGAGAGTATGAGAACAAGGGTATCATATGTGAAAAAGCTGATGTTGCCGTAATAGATCCGCCAAGATCAGGATGTGCACCGGAACTTCTTGACACACTGGCGCAGACAGGACCGGACAGGATAGTCTATGTATCATGTGACCCGGCGACACTTGCAAGAGATGTAAGGATTCTTACAGAGAAAGGATATGAGTTTGTTGAGGCAACGCCTGTTGACATGTTCCCGTGGACTTCACACGTTGAGACGTGTGTTTTATTGTCCCACAAAAGTGCAGACGATTTTATCAGTGTAAAAATGGAGTACGCAGACGACCGAAAAATCCAGCCAGATCGTATCACCTACAGGCTTATTCAGGAGTATATCGAAGAAAAGTACGGCTTCAAAGTTCACACTGCAAACATTGCAGAGGTCAAAAGAAACTTAGGCCTGCCGATGTACGACGCACCAAACGCAGTTGAAGAACTAAAACGCCCATATAAACCAGCACCAGAATATAAAGTAGAAGCTATTAAAGACGCATTAAGGCACTTCAAGGTCATAGATTAAAGTAAAGTACCCTTTCAGCAGATCATTACTGTTGAGAGGGTCTTACTTTTTCAGAAGCCGGCCAATGTAAGGATAGCCCTACAAGATTGCGGGTCTTTCTCTTCGAGCCATGTTTCCAGATTGCTTATAGCGATATCCTTTTGAATATGGATGCTCTCTTCAAATCGATATTCGATTGCACATGTAAGGATATCAACAGGTTCATCAAGAACCTTACCGCCAAGAACTGGGTATTCGTCAATTACAATCCAGTCAGGTGGGAGACCATCAAAGAGAGCCTGCGGATACAATTCCCTAAAGTGAATCTCAATTTCCATAGCTTCGATCTCACCTTGTTCTTTATCTGGGTAACAAGTGGCATAAGATACATCGAAGCCTCTAGTGAGCAGCATCTGAACGACATTGATGAGTTCAATATCAACAGGAATGGTCTTATCGGCGCATTTACAACAAGGCTTCGACCAAATTTCACTGTATAGCTCTAAACATCGTGGACACATCGTCATCATACAATCACTTCCTTCACCAGTTTATAGAAAGTAGTTCTTTTAAGATTAAGTGCCTGCATAGTTGCAGTTGCAGTTTGCTCGCCAGTGCGGTGATATTTACCGCCGGGTACACTGGAATAACCGAGGTTACAAGTCTATTGTTTGGAGATGCGTCAGCCGTTTGGAGGAAAAAGGATCTGAATGTACTGCCCCTACCATAAACGAGGAAACATTGCAGACAGCAGTGGTCAAGGCTATTAACGAACTTTTGGCTAACAAAGAACCCTTCCTCCAGGCGTTGCAGAAAAACATAGCTACTATACTTAATGAAGAAAATGATAATGCCACCAATGATATTGATAGCAAATTGGAAGAATTACAACAACAGCTTCTTATCCAAGCAAAATCCAAGAATGACTATGAAGATGTGGCTGATGAAATCTACCACCTTCGAGAATTGAAGCAAAATGCACTTGTTGAAAATGCAGAGCGTGAAGGAAAAAGGCAACGAATCGCTGAAATGACTGATTTCTTTAATGAACAATCCTGTGAGTTAGATAATATGAAGTGACCACACATTTGTAGTTACGTGGATTTACCTGTAAA
>JAEDDI010000040.1 GCA_016293805.1 Bacillota bacterium
AAATCAATAAATTTGACAAAAAAATACACCGAAAACGGTGTTATTTCAATATGTTTAGATTAAGTTGTTAATTTACAAGTGTCAAACTCCCGCCTTCGTGCCATATGGGATCCTTGAACAGAGACTCTATAACGGCATTGGAGTCTTCATCTGTAAATCCGCCGTCTTTTACGGCATCCTGCCATCTGTATGAGAGAAGAACTTCTCCCACATCGAATATGATATTTTTTTTCATAATTAACACCTCGAAATAATTGTATCACAGTTTGTATTATGAGTGTTAATATGTTAATATATCTAGGTTAGAAAAAATAGAGGTTGGTTTATTGGATATAATAAGGAAAGCAGAGAAGAGAGACTGGAAACAGATAGAGGCGATATACAGGGAGAGTATTGAAGCAGGCCTTTCGACTTTCAGAAGAGAGGTTCCGTCATATGAAGACTGGAACGATACTATGGATGATGAGTGCCGTTTTGTGTTCATAAGGGATGGAAAGGTTGCCGCCTTCACAGTCATGGCGCCTTTTTCTGTGATACCGGCATATTCGGGAGTTGCAGAGACCAGCATATATGTCGATTCTTCATTTCGCGGCATGGGTATAGGGACAAGACTTCTGAAAACAATGATAACCGAAAGCGGTAAAAGAGGCTTCTGGTCGCTGTATGCAAAGGTGATTTCCGAAAATGAGGCAAGTATAGCTCTTCACAGAAAATGCGGATACAGGATAGTGGGATACAGAGAGAATATAGCGCGGGATATTCACGGAAACTGGAGGAATATTATCGAGCTTGAGAGAAGAACCGATATCAGTGAGGTGAGATAATTGAGTGAAAATAAAGAAAAGAAAAAAATCAGTGAAACAGTCAGGTGGATAATACTTCTTGCTGCAGTTATTCTTCTTGCTCTGGGAATAAGAAAGTTTGTAATAGAGCCTTTTAACATTCCGTCTGAATCAATGACTGATACCATACAGGTAGGGGATCTGATTATGGCTCAGAAGGTGACACTTGAACTTGGTAAAGATCCTGAGCCGGGTCAGATAGTCACATTTATCAATGTTGACGGAGAACTTGACGAGAAGGGCAATGTTGCAACATATATTAAGAGAGTTATTGCCACAGAAGGGCAGACTGTTGACCTGAGAGACGGATACGTATATATCGACGGCGTAAGACAGGAAGAACCCTATACGCTGGGTAAACCTACAGAAAATCTTCATTCTGACCGTGTATCATATCCATTTACGGTATCGGACGGATGTATATTTGTTATGGGTGACAACAGAACAGGTTCAAGTGACAGCAGATGGTTTGGAGAGGTTCCTGTTGAGAATGTGACAGGTATTGCTCTTTTCAGATACTGGCCGCTGAACAGAATAGGAACAGTTAAATAGAAAAGAAAAACGGCTACTGACACAACTTCAGCAGCCGTTTTAACATGGTTCTTTAAGTATCACCTGTAAATCTCCTTTCTATTATTGAGTAAACGTTTTAACTATATGGATTTTAATCTCTGCTACGTCTATATAATAGCATGGGAAAGATAAAATTGCAAGAGATTTCTGAAAATTTTGATAAAAAGCAGGGAGGCTGCATCCGCGCCTCCCGTGTTGTTTATTTTACCATAACTTTTTCGATTTCGGCTATATAGTATGTGTGGTAATCCCTGTCAGAATAATATGTGCTGTTATTTGTCATGTCATATATTCTTCCGGGATCAAATTCTCCGGAAATGAGTTTCCTGCAGATGAATACCATATCAGCACCGTCCACATACGGCACGCCATCTTCGAATGCTCTTTTTGCGCCTGCACCCTTGAATTTATCGGTTCCGTCAGATGCGGAGACTCTTCCAAAATACTGTGAGATATGCCTCATATCCTCGGGCAGAAAGCTTAGAGAGAATCTGTCATTCGCATCGATAAGAACTTTTGTGTGTCTCTGGGGACGAATATAGACTGTTACTGTAGGCTTTTCCCACATGATACCTGATGCTCCCCAGCTTACTGTCATTCCTGATGAGCTGTTTTCATCGCCTGCACATACTATGCCCCAGTTGTCATGAAGCATGGAAAACATATTCTGTTTTATATCTTTCGCTTTGATTTCTTTCATGCGAATTACCTCCTTTATCCCTACAATTATATCTCATATGCGGGATAAAGAAAATACTATCTGTGCATAAGAGGTGTGGCAAATCTGTACCAGTATACCATTGAAAGGGCGGCAGCTCCAAGGCTTAAGCCTGTCAGCATGTTGTATGATATGCCTGATCTTACAGTCATAAATCCTTCTGTAAGAAGTAACACGAACATAAGTCCCATAAATAAGATGCATTTTTTAAGATTACTGTTGATTGTCATTATTACGTCCTCCAAATTTATCTTGTATATTTATCATCTTGAGTATATACTGATAGCAGATATAAGTAAATCAAAAGAAATTAATCTAAACATAAGAAATATTTAAGGAGAATGAAATGAAAAGGTATCTTGCGCTGCAGAAGATTGTGGAGTATGGAAGTTTTGCAAGAGCAGCTGAGGAAATCGGATACACCCAGTCCGCGCTGAGTCAGGCGATAGCTTCACTTGAGGATGAACTCGGTATGAAACTGCTTACAAGATCAAGGACAGGCTCTGCGCTGACAGATGAAGGAAAAGAGCTCTATCCGTATATAGAGAGGACAATCTTCCAGTACAGGGCTTCAGTCGAAAAGGCAAAAGAAATAAACGGGCTCGAAACGGGAATAGTGAGGATGGGAACAGTTGCAAGCGTGTCGGTAAACTGGCTTCCGGGTATTCTTAAGAATTTTCATAAAAAGTATCCGGGAGTTGAAGTGGTCGTATATCAGGGAGACTATACGATGATAGAGGAGTGGCTAAAGTCGGGAGAAATAGATTTCGGATTTGTTAGCAGTGAACACGTGAAGGGAATAGAAGTCTTCCCGCTCATAGAGGATACTTTTTCGGCTGTGCTTCCTCACGGGCATCATCTGACGGAATTTGATGAGGTTCCCCTTGAACTCCTTGCAAAAGAACCGTTCATAATGCTTGAAATGGGGCATCACTCGGAATGCGAAGGTGCGTTCAGAGCCTGCGGGATACAGCCTGAAGTCAGATATAAGTTTCACGATGACTATACTATAATGGCAATGGTGGAACAGAATATGGGTGTATCTCTTCTTGCCGACCTGGTGATGAAAAGAGCCCCGTTTGATATAGAAAAAAGACCTGTTTCTCCTCCCGTAAAGAGAATAATCTCAATAGGTTACAGAAACAGGCTGGAACTTCCAATCGCCGCAAAGAAATTTATCGGCCATATTATAGAATACGTAAACAGGCTGAGTGAAGAACAGAACTAGCGCCAGAACACTTTCGGAAGATCCTTCTTTCCGGAATCCAGGGACAGCCAGGAACCCTCTTCAGAAGTGACCGAAAAACCCTCCGAAAGATCAAGCACGCTGTATGTGCCGTCGAAGAAACCTTCCGGCTGCGATTCTGCATCAACATGTATTTCAAGGCTGCTTCCGAATATATCGAAAGCTCCGGGACCTATAACTTTCACGCTGGACGGAATAAATACTTCTGTCAGATTTACTGTCTCAAGGAAGGCCTTCGCCTGACGCGGTGAGATACCGTCTGAGAATCCTTCGCCGGGAATGGTGATGCCGTATATTCCTTCGGGAACTCTGAATGAATAGCCTTCACCTGTTACCCTTGCCAGGTATCTTAATCCTTCATCCGTTATGAGCTCAGTTATTCTGAATCCGTTTTCATCTGTGTATGATTTCTTATCCATTGTTTCATCTCCGATATTGTGTTATGCAAGATTATACTCAAAATCCGGGATGATTTCAATATCAATATGTGTTATGATTTATTCTCAGAGAGGAGTTTGCCATGGGAAGTGTGAGACTGCCTAAAGGAGAGTATTCGGGTATATCGCTTGAATTTGCAGGTGACGGTATAATATGTGAGTATGCGGCTTCTGTTTCGGACGGTGATGTGTTCACTGTGGGAAGCGGTCAGCTTGCACTTGTCATATGTGACGGCAGGATAATGTCGCTTTGCGGAGCGAAGGGTGCATATGTTTATGATATGAAAAGAGAACCTTCCTGTTTTACCGGAACCTTCCCTGTTTACCTCAATGAGGTGTTTAGAGAAAACAGAGGCACGTTCAGTTTTGCCGGTGAACACAGACTGATATATTTCAGAATGGATGAGTTGTGCTGCACATACAGAAGAGAATCAGACATGATGGATATGAGTACAGATACGGGAAGCGTATTTGAAGGAACATATTGTATTTCAGTTTCAGATCCGTTTCTGTTTCTTAAAAATGCGGCAGGATATGATACTGTCCGGTTTGGAGTTTCTGATATTGAAAGAGAACTGAACATTGAGATATCAGCACATCTCATAGGCGTTTCGGGTGATGAGGCGGGCAGGGTGATTCCTGCGGAGGTATCTGAAGTATGGGAGAAATCACGGGGAATCAGGATGACTTGTTTTGGATGTGAATGATGGAGGAATGCAGTGTGAAGAGGATAATATGCTATGGAGCTTCAAACACTTTCGGATACGATCCCAGAAGTCCATTAGGAAGAGCATATCCCGGAAGATGGACATCTCTGCTTGGTGAATACGGTTTTGATGCTGTAAATCTGGGACTTCCGGGCAGAAAAATACCTGCCGGCAGAACGTATCTTGACGCTGCATACAGAAGTATTTCATCTCAGCTTCCTGCAGATATGCTTCTTGTCATGCTTGGGGCAAACGATATACTGGCAGGGGCATCGCCTGAGGAAAGCGCGGCTTTGATGGAGGAATTTCTCAGGGAGTGCAGCCTGTGTGATATTACGGTTGTAATCGGTGAACCCGGCATTCGAACAGGAAGAGATGATGAGAAGCGACTTGAAGAATACGGGATTCTTTTGAAGGATATATGCAGCAGGTGCGGCGCATACTATATCGACACATCGGCCTGGAATATCAGTATGGGTGCAGACGGGATACATCTTGATGAAGCAAGCCAGAAAGTTTTTGCATATGAGCTTGCATCATTTCTATTAAAACTTCAGGAGGAGTAAAATGGGAGAATACTGTGAAAACTGTGGAGCAAAGCTCTCAGAGCAGGAAGGATACAGCGAAGGTCTGTCATCGTTCACATGCACGCAGTGCGGATATGTGAACGGTGAAAGCCGTGTGACTGTCGTTGAACCTGTGAAGAAGAAGAGAAAAAGGGAAAAGAACGAAAAAACAGGAAGCTTCATGAAACGTCACTGGAAGAAGATAGCCGCAGCGGTAATAGTAATAGCCGCAGTTTCAGCTGTAATCATGAGCGTATCCGCAGGGATAGATGCTGTAAAGAAGCTTCAGAGGACAGGAATATCATCGGAAGAATGCATAGGAGTGAGTTTTGAAGAGGTCAGGCAGAACTTTGAAGCTGCAGGCTTTACAGAGGTGTCTGTGAAACCACTTGCGGATCTTAAGGCGGATGAGCTTGACATGGAAGGACAAACCGCATCAGTTTGCATCGGGAAGAGAACTGAATTCGGTAAGGCAAGGCTTGTTAGAAGCGATGCACCTGTAGTCATTTCATATCATTCTGCAAGAATACTTAATGCGCCTTGTGCAAGCCGCAATGTTAAGAATATGACTTATACTTCCATTGAGAAAGCATTCACAGATGCCGGGTTTACAGATATTGAGGTGAAACAGGTTTACGGAATGTGGGGAAAGGAAGGCAGAGTTCTGTCTGTAACTGTAGACGGTGACAGGCAATGGAAGGAAGGTGACGAGTACAGGGTAGATGCCAGAGTTTACATTGCATACCGCACAAGAAACAAGTAGATTTCCGGATATTGAACTGATTTCAAATGGATGTATAATATAGTTAGCAGTATATAACCGTTTGACGGGAGGAGATAATCCATGGGAAAGAAAATCCTTATAAGATCACTGTGTCTGGCTGCTGCAGGTGTGATATGTTTCTTTACTTTAGGCAGTTTTTTCTCTGATTCTGAGACATACAAAAGGCAGATTGAGACAATAGACAGCAAGAAGGCCGTGGCGCTTGAGATGACGACTGCGGTGACTGCGACATCTGTTGCAATCACGATGCTTCCCGATGATATCGGGACTCCTGTTGCGGAGAGGGCGGCAGATCTTACCGGATATCTTATGGTGATTGTTATTGCGCTTTTTGCGGAGAAATATCTTCTTGCTCTGTCGGGGATGCTGGCATTCAGATTTGTGATACCGGCTGCTCTTATCCTGTTTGCGGTATTACCGCTTTGGAAAAATGATACGATTAAGCCTGCACTGATTAAGATTACAGCGAAGATAATTCTGTTTTCTCTGATACTGTGGGCTTTAGTGCCTGCATGTGTCACTATAATGAACACTATAGACAGAGAGGCTGAGCTTTCCGCACAGAATGCTATAGAGCAGGCGGAAAAGTACAGCGACAGCATCAGTGAGCACAGTGAAAACGAATCAGGACTGACAGCATGGCTTGAAAAATTCAAAAACGGCGCTGCAGGAATTGCAGCTAAAGCAGATGCGGTGCTTAACAATTTCGTTGAAGCCATAGGAGTCATGATTGTTACGACATGTATACTGCCTCTTGCGGCCTTTGCAGTGCTTTTGTGGATACTTAAGCTTCTCACAGGCATAGACATTAAAGTTAAGATGCCGAAGGGGAGCAGGACGTATTCGAAACTCAGAGCATGCAGGAAAAAGATTACGGAAAAAGGCAGCTGATTATGAAAACACTTATAGAACTGTACGATGAGAGAGCTGTGGAGAATGTGCTCTGACCTGAGACATTTCATCCGGAAACAGTGATATACCTTTATCCTCCGGAGTCAGGTCCCGACAGGAACAGACAGAGGAAGATGAGAGAGTATTTCCGGTACAGAGGGATAGATGCCGGAATAATATTTGAAGAGTGTTCGGTCTACAGGGCAGACAGGATTCTGGCGCAGCTTAACAGAATTTATGACAGGTTTGCGGATATCGCAGTTGATGTTACAGGCGGTACAGATGCCGCTTTGTTCGCTGCCGGAATGTTTTCAGCCGAAAAAGGTGTGCCGGCTTTTACATACTCGAGAAAAAAGAACAGCTTTTATGATATTTCCGGGGCATCGTTTGCCGACGGAAGAGTGTGTGATATACGATATACGGTGGATGATATCTTCAGAATGGCGGGCGGACATCTTCGCACAGGAAGAGTGGATAACAGTATACTGTCAGATTACATGGATACTTTTGAGCCTTTCTTTCATGTGTACATGAAGCACAGAAGAAAATGGACGTCATTTATAACATATGTGCAGAGGATATCAAAAGCGGACTGTGAGGGCCGCTATTCACTGAAGGCAGAAGGAGCATATACCCAGAAGGGCGATAACGGAGGCAGAGTCAGTGCAGAGCCTGCGCTTCTCAGAGATCTTGAAAGAATCGGATATATACGGAATCTGTATATAGATCCGGATAAATATGTCAGTTTCGAATTCAGGGATGAAAACATCAGGGCATGGCTTCGTGATGTCGGAAGCGTCCTCGAACTGTATATCTACAAGATGTGTGTGGACACTATGATATTTCAGGACGTGGTGAGCAGTGCTGTTGTCGACTGGGATGACGCCGGCGGAAGGGATTGTGTTTCTAATGAAATAGATGTCGTTGCAACCAGGGGGATTCTCCCGGTTTTCATATCATGCAAGACTTGTGATGTCAGGACAGAGGCTCTCAATGAACTTGCTGTTCTGAGAGACAGATTCGGCGGCAAGGCGGCAAAAGCCGTTATAGTCACTGCAGGACTATGCAATTCAGCAGCCAGGCACAGAGCCGCACAGCTTGGAATTGCGGTAATAGACAGAGAAGAACTTTCTGATGAATCTGTCAAGAAGCGTCTCAAGGTGATAATGAAGGTGAGAAACAGCATATGAGACAGAAAATATATGGTAAGGGTAAATATGAAATTAGATAAACTTGAGATAGGAAAGAGTGCGGAGATACTGGCCGTGGGAGGCAGCGGTTCACTGAGGCAGCATCTTCTTGATATGGGTATTATTCCGGGTGCAGAGGTTACAGCAATAAAGCTTGCACCCATGGGAGACCCGATGGAGATACAGGTCCACGGATATGAGCTGACACTAAGACTTGCGGATGCCGCACTGATTGAGATAGAGCCTGTAAAGGCAAGAAAGAGAAAACATGAATACAGCGAAAGACTTGCGGCTCCTCATCACCCGGGGCTTGGTGAAGAGGGAAGGTTCCACTCTGAAGAGGATGAGAATCCCCTTCCTGACGGTACGGTTTTAACATACGCGCTTGTCGGTAACCAGAACTGCGGCAAGACGACGCTTTTTAATCAGCTTACAGGATCAAACCAGCATGTGGGGAATTTCCCGGGTGTTACAGTTGACAGGAAAGACGGAGCGATAAAGGGATTTCCCGATACTCTCGTTACGGACCTTCCCGGAATATATTCCATGTCGCCCTACAGCAGCGAGGAAATCGTTTCGAGAAATTTCGTTCTGGAAGAACATCCTGCGGCTATTATAAATATAGTTGATGCGACGAACATCGAGAGAAATCTTTATCTTACAATGCAGCTGCTTGAGATGGAGATTCCCGTTGTTGTTGCGCTGAATATGATGGATGAGGTTCTGAGCAATCAGGGATATATCGATGTAAACCAGATGGAAGAGCTTCTGGGTGTTCCCGTTGTTCCGATTTCTGCCATACGAAACGAGGGTGTGGATGAGCTTGTGAAGCACGCAATACATATAGCAAGGTATCAGGAATGTCCAAAGATTACCGATTTCTGCGGCAGGGATGACAAGGGCGGAGCGGTTCACAGATGTATCCACAGCGTATACCATCTGTTCGAGGACCATGCAAGGGAAAACAATATTCCGCTCAGATTTGCAGCAACCAAAGCTATAGAAGGAGATCAGCTCATCATAGATATGCTCGGTCTTGACCGGAACGAAAAAGAGATGCTCGATCATATTGTAAAGCAGATGGAGGCAGAGCGGAAACTTGACAGAAGCGCTGCCATAGCGGATATGAGATTTGACTTCATTGAGAATCTGTGCGAGCAGACAGTTGTTAAGCCGAAGGAAAGCAAAGAGAGAAAAAGAAGTGAGAAGATAGACAGCGTGCTGACAGGAAGATTTACAGCAATTCCTGCATTTATTCTGATTATGATAGCTGTTTTCTTTCTGACATTCAATGTTATAGGAGGGGGGCTTCAGGTACTTCTTGAAAGAGGAATAGATGCAGCATCATCAGCTGTGGGAAATGCCCTTGAGGGGGCAGGAGTAAATCCTGTTATAAGGAGTCTTGTAATAGACGGAATATTCACAGGTGTTGGAAGTGTGCTGAGTTTTCTTCCGATTATTGTGACGCTTTTCTTTTTCCTTTCCATAATGGAAGACAGCGGATATATTGCAAGAGTTGCATTTGTAATGGATAAACTTCTCAGGAAGATAGGTCTTTCCGGAAAGAGCATAGTACCGATGCTGATTGGATTTGGATGTACAGTTCCTGCTGTAATGGCGACAAGAACACTTCCAAGCGTCAGGGACAGGAAGATGACTATACTCATGACTCCGTTCATGAGCTGCACTGCAAAGCTTCCGATTTATGCGTTCTTTGTAAACGCATTTTTCCCCGGAAAAGGCGGGCTTATAATGTCGGGCCTGTATCTTCTCGGAATAGTGACAGGAGTTCTTATAGCATTTCTATATAAGGGAACCCTGTTTAAGGGTGAGGCGGTTCCGTTTGTTATGGAACTTCCAAACTACAGACTGCCGGCTGCAGGAAATGTCGTAAGACTGCTCTGGGAGAAGGCAAAGGATTTCCTTCAGAGGGCTTTTTCAATTATTCTGATAGCAACAATAATAGTATGGTTTCTACAGAGTTTTGACATACACTTTAATCTTGCAGCGGATTCAGAGCAGAGCATGCTGGCAGGTCTTGCGGGATTAATATCACCGGTTTTTGCACCGCTTGGACTTGGAGACTGGAGAATATGCACCTCCCTTATATCAGGTCTGATAGCGAAGGAAAGTGTTGTTTCAACTCTCGAGGTGCTGTTTGCAGGTTCACAGGCTGCTCTTTCGACAGTAAGTGTTGTGTCTCTTCTTGTATTCAGCCTGCTTTACACTCCGTGTGTTGCGGCAATTGCATCAATAAGGAGAGAACTCGGGGCAAAATGGGCGGGAGCCTGCGCAGTATGGCAGTTTGCTGTGGCATGGATAGTTGCATTTGCAGTTCACGTGATAGTTTCTTCAGGAGGTATACTATGAATTTTGCGGATATAATTTGTCTTGCGGCAGTTGCAGCTGCTTTGTTTTTCGCAGTGAGAAATCTTGTCAGACGCAGGGGAAAAACGTGCGGATGCGGATGTGAAAACTGCAGCAGAAAGAAAGTATGCAAATGAATTATGCGGGGAGGATTCTCCCCGTTATCTATATTTTTGACACATTTTCAGAAAAAAAGAATCTAGGATATTATGGGTGTATGAAGTAAAATCATACTGAGGTGAAGATAATGATAAAAATGGAAATTGCACTCTTTCTTGTGATTTCATTCCTTGCGGGAATGTACTTCAGTGCCGAGAGAAAGAAAACCGAACTCCACAGGGTATTTGGAATACTCCTTGTAGCGGTGATGGTGAATCTTGTTTTTGACGGGATTACGGTATATACAGTAAACCGACTCGACGAAGTTCCTCTTGTGCTTAACAATCTGGTTCACAGAGTGTTTATAAGTTCTCTTGTTTTCATAACATTTCTGTTCTACCAGTATATCGCGGTGCTTGTTGAAGAGGAAACGGGGAAAAGACGGTTTATGGATCTTACGGCAAGGATCTTCCTTGCGGCTGCTCTGCTTGGAACGGTTTTTCTTCCTGTTGTGTATATTGAAACACCGGAAGGAAACTACTCCATGGGACTGTTTGCAAGAGTATGCTATGTGGCTGTATCATTTTATCTTATTCTGTGCGGCGGTGTGCTTTTCGGAAACTGGAAGAATCTCAACAGAAAGAAAAAGACTGCAATTGCCGCAGCTCTCTTTATAGAGTTTATTGTCGCTGTCCTGCAGGGACTTCATCCTACATGGCTGATAAGCGGGATGGGAATAACTCTTATGACGCTTGCATTTTATCTTACACTTGAGAATCCTGACATACTCAGGGCGGAAATTGTGGAGCAGAAGATGGGAATGAGATATCTGAAAAGTCAGGTGAATCCGCATTTTCTGTACAATACTATTGGAACAATCAAAATCAAGGCACAGCTTAACGGTGATGATGAAGTGGCTCAGCTGCTCAGACATCTGACTGATTTCTTCAGACTCAGTGTCAAAATAGACAGACAGATGGTAACGCTTGACGATGAGGTGGAACTCGCCAGCGCATATATGGAGCTTATGGCTGCAAGATATCCTTCGATAAGGTGTGATATAGATGTGAATCCTGATCTGGGAATGACGGAGGTTCCCAATTTTATCCTGCAGCCTGTAGTTGAAAACAGCTTCATGCATGGTCTTAAGAACGTGGGGTATGCAGGAGAAGTTGTAATTACTGCAGACTATTCTGTAAGAAATCCGGGATTCATGGAGATATCTGTCAGGGATACAGGTGCCGGATTTGCAGAGGGGAAAAAACAGATTATTGATGAAATGCTCGAAAACTATGCCGAACATGATTTTGATCTTTCCGGCAATAGTATAGGAATACTTAATGTGCAGAAGAGGATAAAACTGCTCTGTGGCAAAAAAGCAGGGCTTTCATACAGAGAAAACGAAGACGGAGGAGTAACCGCTACAATACTTCTTCCGATTGAAAGGAAAGAATTATGAGAAAACTCAGAGTACTGCTTGTTGATGATGAGATTATAATCAGAGAAGGTTTCAAGAGACTTTTTGACTGGGAGGCTCACGACCTTGAGGTGATAGGCGAGGCGGCAGACGGGATGGAAGCCATGACAAAGATAGACGATCTTGTTCCGGACATAGTCATAATGGACATCAACATCCCTATAATGAACGGTCTTAAGGTTATTCAGATGGCAAGGATCAAACACCCTTCGATGGGCTTTATAATAGTGTCGGGGTATGATGATTTTTCATACTGCAGAGAGGCACTCAGGCTTCAGATTACAGACTATATTCTCAAGCCTGTGGATTATGAGGAGTTTGGTGCATGTATAGACAGGCTGAGGATAGGAATGTATGAGAATAGCGCTGCAGACAGAAAGGATTATACCGAAAGACCTATTACCGGAATAACAAGATACCTGCAGAATCATCTTGAAGAGGATATAAGTCTTTCTCTTCTGGCAGATGAATTTCACCTGAATGCACAGTACATAAGCCAGCTGTTTAAAAGTGAGATAGGCGTTGGATTTCTTACATATCTTACTAATATAAGGATGGAGAACGCTAGAAAACTGCTTGTATCGACATCACTTTCCATAGGAGAGATTTCATCAAGATGCGGATACGCAGATTACCGTGTTTTCACTAAGGCGTTCAAGAAAAATGAAGGAATAACTCCATCACAGTACCGCAGGGATTTTCTGGAAAGTGATATATGAGGCACACGATGTGTGTCTTTTCTATTTATATGACACATTATGCTATAATCCGGCAGTATTTGATACCTTCCCTCTGATGTAGAATATGAGTATAAAAGGGGGAATTAAATATGGAAATGGTACTGGGAAGGATTAATGCTGAAAAACTCAGCTATGTGTTTGTGATTTTTCTTGCAGGATGCGTTATAGGCTGGGTATACGAAGAAATCTTCTATCTTTTTGCTGAGGGAGCACTTCAGAACAGAGGAGTTCTTTACGGTCCGTGGCTTCCGATCTACGGAACAGGAGCCGTGCTGATGTATTTCTTTAAGGGTATTAAGAAAAATCCTTTTCTACTCTTTCTGTCGTGTGCATGTATAGCCGGGATAGTTGAATATTCAATAGGATTTGCAGGTATTGAGTATTTCGGGATGAGATTATGGGATTACAGAGATCTGTTCATGAATGTGGATGGAATCATCTGTTTGAGAAGTGTTGTGAGCTTTGGCCTTATGGGTGTAATATTCCACTACCTTGCAGAACCGGCAATAGAAAAGATATATCTTGGGCTTGACAGAACTAAGGTTAATCACATCCTTGCGGCGACTTTAGTAATATTTGCAGCCGATATTGTTCTGAGCATTTTTTTCAGAACACCGATAACGTATTAGGGAGGCTGTGGTATGATATTAATTGTGACAGCTGTTTTAGGCACAGCAGCATGGCTGAAGAACATTAAAAAGGGTGGATAAGATATGACAGACAAAGTGAGAGTTGCTGCAGTATTCTGTGACAGCTATGATGAGGAAACGGTATATTCTGCATTGAAAGAGGGAATAGATTCGCTTGGCGGAATAGGAAGATTTGTATCCAGGGATGAAAACATTCTGGTTAAACCGAATTTTCTCTCTGCGTCGGATCCGGATAAGGCAGTAATTACTCACCCCTCGGTTATCAAAGGGATGCTGAGGATACTTTCAGAGGAAGGTTATCCGATGGTATGCTGTGGAGATTCACCAGGTCACGGAAGCCCTCATGCGGCGCTCAGTCAGGCCGGGCTTTCGGACATCGCATCTGAATATGGCGTATATGAAGCTGATATGTCAACAGAGGTCAGTTGTAATTTTGAAGAGGGGCTTACGGCCGATCACTTCTACTTCACTAAGGCGGCCTTTGAGGCTGATGCAGTGATAAATCTGTGCAAGATGAAGACTCACGCACTTGAGAGGATTACAGGTGCAGTAAAGAATGTATATGGTCTGATATGCGGATACAGGAAAGCGCAGGGGCATGTGAAATATCCAAACGACAATATGTTTGCAAGGATGCTGTGCGATATTCACAGGGCGAGAAATATATGTCTTAATGTAATGGATGGAATCGTCGCGATGGAGGGGAACGGACCCGGTTCGGGCACACCTGCGGCGATGAACATCCTGCTCATTTCACAGGACCCTGTTGCTGTTGATGCTGTATTCTGCCGTCTTGTAAACCTTGATCCTGAGCTCGTTCCGACAAATGTTCAGGGGAAGGTCATGGGGATTGGAACATATGACGATGATGAGATTGAGATCGTGTCGGGCGGTGAAATAGTATCTTTGGACAGGCTCTGCCTTAAGTTTGGCAATGCGGGATTTGATGTTGACAGAACAGGGAGAAAAAAGACTTTTCTGTCTGAGTTTTCAAGGTTTATGACTGGTCTTGCGCGAAAACCGTATATTGATAAGAAAAAATGTATCGGCTGCGGTATATGTGAGAGTCACTGTCCGCTGCCGGAGAAGGCGATTGTATTTAAAAACGGCAGGGGGAAAGCTCCGTCGTATGACTACAGCAGATGTATAAGATGTTACTGCTGTCAGGAGATGTGTCCTGAGAAGGCGATTAAAGTGAGAGGTAGACATGATTGATTTTGTAATAGCGGCACTTCCGTTTGTCATTGGAGGTATTGCATTGGCATTTACTGCAGCATATGCAAAGGATTTTGAGAAATGGAATGTATCCGAAAGAAAGAAATTTGAAAAATCTATTGCGGCCGGTATGGTTCTGGGACTTGGTGCAGGAGCCGGAATATCTGTTGTTTTACCTGCGGAAAATGTGGTGTCGGCTGTGCTCATAGGTGCCCTGTGCGGTATGGCGGCAGGATCTGCTGCAGGAAGCAGAAAGCAAAAATAATGAAATACTATGGTTTTCCGTCTGTTCCGGCAGGCGGAATTTTTTAAACTTGTAAATCCGGGAATTTTTGCATCGGCAAAAATAAGATAACAGATGTGATAATAGTTGGCGTTTTTGCCGATAGTGTGGTACACTATTATGATAGCAATTATTCCGTTTCTGACTTATGGGATGCCAAATAGTCAGAGAATGATGCATACCCGAGCTTTCTCTTTCTTGCAAGCATATTCGCCCAGATAGTATTTCCTTGAGATTCGTTGATGTATCCTGCATCAAGTGCCATTTTCATAATGTCGCCTGTTGTAAGATGAGAAAGACCATATTCAGTAACATAGTCAGATATATCTCTCAGGTTGTTGCTGGCAAGTATGCCTTGTTTCTCCTTTGCAAGCGAAATGGAAGCGGCTTCACCTCGACCGATGACTTTGTGTCCAGGGTCAGGATGGCTTGTAAGCTTTCGGTACAGTTTATAGGTATCCGTACCAACAGTAATCGTTTCAATCGCTGCATCCCCTGCTTGGAGCATTAGATCGACCTGTGCCTTTAATCCCTTAACACGATTAACACCAGGATGAGACAGCTCATCATATACTTCCTTTGGGATAATGATTCTTTCAGGAAAAAGCTTGGAAAGAATACTTTCATTATCTACCCACAGGAAAGCAGAAATGCAATCTGTATCAAAGAAAAGTGGCTCAGTCAATCAATTCACCACCTTCCTCTGTGCCGTAAACGAGATCATCTCTGAAAGCTGCAAGCAATAACTCTTCATACTTTCCGTACGAAACAATATCACGAGTTAACAACTGGTCTGCCTGATCAATGTAGTGGCCGTATGTGCAATACTGCTTTTCTTCAGGTAGTGGACGGTACAAATCGGAATTGAAACCCATCGATTCTGCCTGTCGTCTTACACTGATATTTAGCAAGGTATCTAACTCATCTCGATTAATATAGCCGCAGTTATTTAACTGATATACGGCAGTCTGATGGCTGACTCCGAAGTATTGCTCAATACGAATTATATCCTGAAGGCTGATTTTACCTCCATGTTTGGAAATGAGGCTATCTACTTTGTCTGCTAATGCCGCACGAGGCATCAAAAAATATGCTGCAAAAGCATCCGCCTTCTTTTCTACTTCATTCCCTGTGCCGATTGACTTGGCACAAACTGACTTCATGCTCTCGTCATAAAACAAATGGTATAATTCGTGGGCAAGTGAAAATCGCTGACGACCTAATGTCATTGCTGAATTTAATGCAATTGTACATCTTCCGTCAGCACCTTTAATACACATTCCACTGATTTTGCTACCCAATGGATAATAAACAATCGTCAGTCCATCGATTCCCTGTGCTAACGCAAAGATATCAATAGGGGAATTACTATCTTCGCCGAGCTGTTTTCTTAATCGCTCAGCTTTAGTCATTAAATCTGCATAATCAATCATAAGCATTACCCTTTCAATAATTCTGCCATATACTCGGAATTAAGAGCGATACGGTTAATCGCACTGATTGCTTCCAAATCCTCCGCAGACAGGTCGCTGGCTCTGAACGCAAATGACAGACTTGATGCTTCAATGGCACTACCTTCAATAGCATCCACTGAGACACCGAAAAGACAGGCAAGCTTCTCCAGCATATCCGCTGATAAAATGCGTTCGCCTTTTTCAACTTTTGAGATTAAACTCTGATCAACATTGAGGAAACGGGCAATATTAGACTGGTTAAATCCCATTCCATCTCTAAGCGTTTTAATATTATTTCCAATGATATTTGCCATGGTCATGTTCCTCCTCCTTATAGTTCATTTATATTATAGTATGCATCTGTCATAAAATCAATGTATCGTGATGTAAAAAATATGACAAAATATTGGTTAACATTGTCATTTACACATTCAATTTAGTCAAGTTGCAAAATAATGACTAAATTGAACGGCAGAGGATGGGATAACAATCCGTTGTCTCATAGAAAAATCTACTGTCATCGGATGTATATTTCGAAGAGCAGTAGATTTTGACTATAAAACGCTATAATAGGGCTATAACAGTGATTGTTCCCTGAATAGGAGATGCAAATATGAATTTTTCAGACGAAATTAAAAGAATCCGTGAACGTAGCTCTTTTACCCAGGAGGCATTTGTCAAGGAATTGAATGTGGCATTCTCTACCGTGAACCGTTGGGAATGTGGCAAAGCTCGCCCTAATGTGACCGCGATGAAAAGCATTAAGGCGTTCTGTGATAGAAATAATATCGAATACAGCAATGTCGAGGAGGCAGGGCTCAACTATAAGACGGAGGTAAAGAAACATGATTAATATTAGAAAACTGTAAGCAGATCTGTGGGAATCTGCTGACCTACTCCGTGCCGGATCTAAATTAACATCCAAAAATGAGTTGGATTTCAGTCAAGTATAATTTACTAAAGTACAGTTGACTAAATTGCGAGCACATAACTAATAATTCGATTTAAATCGAATTAAATTAATTATTCGGCAACAGTTTCGGGTTATAACCGCAAAACCCATTGAAAATATGGATTTAATGCGGTAATATAGTGATATGGAGGTGGTAAATATGATTGACAGACCGCTTTATACAGAGAAAATCATGGCTTACACAGACACGCCATTTGTAAA
>JAEDDI010000041.1 GCA_016293805.1 Bacillota bacterium
CAGCCTGTCACGCTGGAGGTCGACGGTTCGAGCCCGTTCCAGGTCGCCAACTTTTATACAACTTGATATGGTGGGTATAGTCAAGTGGTTAAGACAGCGGGTTGTGGCTCCGTTATGCGCAGGTTCGAATCCTGTTACCCACCCCATTAATTAAATATCGGTAAACAAGCGTTGGGGTATCGCCAAGCGGTAAGGCAACGGATTCTGATTCCGTCATGCGCAGGTTCGAATCCTGCTACCCTAGCCAACTATGGCGACATAGCCAAGTGGTAAGGCAGAGGTCTGCAAAACCTTTATTCCCCAGTTCAAATCTGGGTGTCGCCTCCATTTAGACATTGGATTTTTCCAATGTCTTTTTATTTATCAGCTTGCACAGTTTCTGTCGTCTGTATTAAAATTTCTCTGGTGGAGGTATATATTCTATGGTAATGAAAATTAAAGAGAGACTGGAATTTGCCAGGATGAAGAAAGATCCTAAATATTCACAGATGATACCGCTGATGATTTCGCATGCTAAAATGAATGGAAGAGATGAAGAATCTGTATACAGAAAGATAAAGGAAAAAGAAAATGAATCGTAAAGAATTAAGTGAAATAAGGAGAAGAATCAGACCTGACAGAAACTCCATATACAAGATATACGGATGTTATGTCAATGCAAACGGGGACATCATATCAGAATTTGATACATCACTTGGAATTATGGGTGAAGAAGAGACTGAAATGTATCTTAAGCTGATCAGGAAGGCAATATCGGGAACTGTCGGCAAGCATCTGCTTGATATAGAGTTTACGGCTGATCAGATTACACAGAGCGAAAATCACAGGCTTTTAATGAAACTTAACAATTCTTCTCTTGCAGATAGTGATGCGAGGAAAGAACTTTACGACAGAATCATTTCTTCTGTTGTTTTTGAGGACAGAAATTTTCTCATATTACTTGCATCAGATACAATGGATGTCAGGCCAAAAGAAAGTGACGGAGAGAGTTTTGATGAATTTGCAGAAGATGTTCACCGCTATTTCATATGCGCTGTATGTCCTGTTAAGTCATCAGCTGTTGAACTTAAGTACAACAGTGAAAACGGAAGATTTTCAGGAATGGCTTCAGGTCAGATTGCAGGGCCTCCTGAAACAGGATTTATGTTTCCCGAATTTACGGGAAGGTCAGGGGATATTTACAATGCCTTGTATTTCACAAGAAAACCGGCTTTGATAAACTCCGGGTTTATAGAAAATGTGTTTGCAGCGAGTGTTCCAATGAGTGCACCAAAACAGAAGCATACATTCGGTTATGCTCTCAGTGAGGCTCTGGAAAACGAATGCAGCATGGATGTTGTTTCTTCACTTCACGAAGAGATGTGTACAAGAATTGAAGAGCACAGGGCTCTTAAGGAAGAAGATGCACTCTGTGTTACACCGCAGGAGGTAGGACTTCTTCTCAGGAGCAGCGGGGTGGATGAGGAGAAGGCAGACAGCTTCAGAAAAGAATGTGAGAAGTATTTCGGTGAAAATGCTGAACTGAATCCGAATAACCTGGTCGATGCAAGAAGGTTTGTAGTTGAAACTCCTGACGTCAGGATAATTGTTCCGGGAGACAGACAGGATCTTGTTGAAACAAGAGTGATTGATGGAAGAAAATATATACTGATATCCGCTGATGAAGGGGTGACTGTCAACGGTATAGATATTAATATTGAATGAAAAAAGGAGCTGTGTTATGCAGCTCCTTAAAAAATGCAGTATTTTTGTATTGACATTATGGCTGCAGGAAATTAAACTTGATTGTGTAAAGAATACTGTATACAAGAATTACAATCGTTCTTTAAGATAGACGAGTGCCTCAATAATCATGGTACAGTGGCATTCGTCCATATTGGAACTCCTTATGAGTTCGTACCTTGTCTGAGGAAGGAGACTGTGTTTCTCCTTGACTTCGAGCATATCAGCCTCAATGTGCCAGTCTTCTTTTTCAAGTTCAAGGTGATACAGATTTCCTCTGTTTTCAAGTGTTATATCAAACCATGCAGCATCTTCTGCGTCATCTCCGGCTTTAACAGCTGCATCTCCTTCTATGAGGGAAAGAAACGGTGTGGTAATGACACGCATTCTTGGGTCCATATCGTATTTTCCGTAAGTGAGAAGCTGTTGCATGGGTAAATTCTTTATACCTGTTTCTTCTTCAAGTTCTCTTCTTGCGGCATCGATGATGTTTTCTTTTATTTCAATAAATCCCCCGGGACATGACCACATTCCAATGCAGGGATGGTTTTTTCTTTTTATGAGAAGAATCTGTTTCTTCTGGTCAAATCTTTCAAGCCTTCCGTCGCACCTTATAACTATCATATCTACAGTGCAGCTTGGTTTTTCGTAGAGATCGGGATTGTATTTTTCGAGAAATTCTTCGAACGTCTCGCCGTTTTCGTTTTTATCTCCGGTTCCGTAGAAAATTCTGTCTATATTATCTAAAAACATGTTAATTACCTCGTTATTTTATTTCATTTATTATATCATATGTGTTAAAATCAGATTAGTATGTTTAGGAGATTTATATGAATATTTGTGTATATTGTTCGTCATCAGATGCTCTTGACAATATCTATTATGAGGAAGGATACCGTTTCGGACAGATGATGGCAGATAAGGGCCACAGTCTCGTTTACGGAGGATACTGCAGGGGCATAATGGCTGAAGTTGCACGCGGTGTATATGACGGAGGCGGAAAAATAATTTCTGTCGTGCCTGATGTGTTCGACAGAGAAGGATTTACTTTTGACAAGTCGACTGTCATCTGCAAAGCAGGATCAATGAGTGAACGAAAGGCAAGAATGGAAGAACTTGCGGATGCATTTGCAGTGCTTCCGGGAGGAATAGGCACTCTTGATGAACTGTTTGAAATATATGTGCTAAGATCGCTGGGTCTTGCGGATAAAAAAATAGGAATACTGAACTCTACAGGTTTTTTTAACTCACTTGAGAGTATGCTTGATGATTATGTCAGGAAGGGCTTTCTTTCAGAAGGGGCGAGAGACAGCGTAGCTTTCTACAGAGACAGCCTTTCGCTTCTTGAGGCGCTGGAATCAGCTCATCCATTTGATCCTCTTTTTGATGATGATTCAGAGATTCTGATTCTTGGAAGTTATCCGTCTGTCAAATCAAGAGAGACTAATTTTTATTACGGACACAGACAGAACAGGTTCTGGAAGGTTCTGGCGGATATATACGGAGAGGATGTTCCCGTATCGGTCTATGAGAAGAAGGCTTTTCTTCACAGAAGACACATTGCGTTATGGGATGTTATACAGTCATGTGATATTACAGGAAGTTCGGACAGCAGCATACGGAATGTGGTGCCATGTGATCTGTCAAAGGTGCTGTCCCGGGCGCCAAAGATAAGAAAGATATTTGTTAACGGCAGTACAGCAGGAAGATACTACAGAAAATTCATGAAGGATATATCGATTCCGATGGAGGTACTGCCTTCAACTTCGCCTGCCAATGCCGCATGGAGTCTTGAAAGGCTTTCAGATGAATGGAAAAAGATAAAGGATGATATTGAGAATAGAGATTAGAAGCGAGGGGACCGAAACGTTTATGATGCAGGTTGATTCTGCATGCCGGATTATGTCTGCTGCATTAAAGGCGGCGGAGCTGTCAGGATATGACTGTGCGGATCTCAAGGTATACGGTCCTTTTGGGGAACTGTGCGGGAATGCTCTTGAGTCAGTAAGGATCGGACATATTCTGCAGGTCCCGGGTGATGAGATTTATATCAGGTTGGGTTTTTACGAAGCGGTTATGTATTTGAAATCAGTGTCATACTGATTAAGTGATGGACAGAAAGGAAATATATAGTGAATCACGATGTAATTGTTTTTTATGACAGCAGTGTATGGGTACTTATGATACAGATATTCATACTCGGTCTTGCTCTTTTAGCCGGCAATATTATCCGTACGAGGGTTCCCGGGCTCAGAAGATTTCTTATACCTTCAGCCCTTCTTGGAGGTCTTGTAATCGTTGTGCTCAAGTTCATACCTGCATTCAGCAGCCTTGTGAACGTGGAGATAATGCAGATGATAACATACCACTGTCTGGGCCTTGGATTTGTTGCAATAAGTCTCAAGGAGACCGAAAGGTCACGAAAGGTTCCTGCTGTCAAGATTGTGGAAAACGGCTGTATGACAGGTGCGACATATATACTTCAGGGTATAACAGGTGTGGCGATTTCCCTGGTACTTTACAGGATTTTCGGAACATTTTATTCGGCGGGGTATATACTTCCGATGGGATTCGGACAGGGTCCGGGGTCAGCACTTTCGTGGGGTGCAATATATGAGGCTGAATACGGTTTTGCAGGAGGCGCATCCTTCGGGCTTACTGTGGCATCGATAGGATTTGCAGTTGCAAGCGTTGTGGGAGTTGTCTACATGAATATTCAGATTTCCAAGGGTAGAATTATTCCCCGCAAGGATGAAGGACATACAAAGTCTGTCGAGGATTTTGAAAAGAGAGATGAGATACCTACAAGTGAATCAATAGACAGGTTTTCAATGCAGATTGTTCTTGTAATTATCTCATATGCAGGTGCATACGGAATCATGAATCTGATATCTGCAAGCGGTATAAAGGCGCTTCAGGATCTTGCCTGGGGGCTTAATTTCCTCTGGGCTATAATTGCGGCATATATTCTCAAGATTATAATGAAGAGACTGAAGGCGGCAGGTACAGTGAAGAGAGGATATGTCAACAACTATCTTCTTGACCGGTTCGGCGGATTCATGTTTGACCTTATGATTATAGCTGGAGTTGCTTCAATCAGGTTTGAGGATGTGAGAATAAACTGGCTTGCAATTGTGCTTATGTGCACTGCGGCATCTGCTGTTACGTTTATTTATGTCAGGAGCATTACAAAACACCTCTACAGGGGATATGAAAATGAAATGTTCCTCTGCAATTTCGGAATGCTAACAGGTACAGTATCTAACGGTATGATACTGCTTAGAGAAATAGATCCGAACTACAGGACACCTGCTGCATCAAATCAGGTTATGCAGAATTTCCCGGCGATTCTGTTTGCCGCACCATGTCTGCTTCTGATGGGCACAGCAGCTTCAAGCCTAAGGGCCTGCCTTATAGTTCTTGGTATATTCACAGTGCTTTTTGCATCATATACTATATTCCTGTTCAGAAGAAAAGTGTTCAGGAAGAGATATCAGGATAAACAGGATTATGAGTGGAAAGAGAGTTGACAAGAGAAACTGGCACTGGTTTGTCAGATTTATAGCCGGATGCTTCATCAGAGTTGTGTTCAGAAGAAAACCAAGACGCACAAGCCTCAGCCTGGACACACCTTTTATACTCCTCAGCAATCATCAGACATCGTTTGATGCAGGCATTATGATAGCTGACATTGATGAGTATTTTGTGCCTGTTGCAAGTGAACATGTTCTTCATATACCTTTTCTGGGAAAACTTGTGAAGCTCTTAATTGATCCAATTATTGTTATGAAGGGCGGTATCAAGGTAAGAGGAGTTTCCGGTATTCTGAAGACGCTCAGACGAGGAACTTCAGTCATGATGCATCCAGAGGGAACAAGGACATATGACGGGACCACATTCAGTATAGGTGAGGAGACCGGTAAACTTGTTAAGCATTCAGGAGCTGCTCTGGTGACCTTCAGAATGCAGGGCGGATATCTTGCCATGCCAAGATGGGCAGACTACAGGAGGAAGGGCCCTGTTACAGGTGATATAGCAGGAATATACAGTGCGCAGGAGATAGGGAAAATGTCCGTTTCTGAGATAACAGATATTATAAGGAGAGATCTGTATCAGGATGACTACGCCATGCAGGAAAGCCGGAGAATCAGGTACCGCGGCAGGAACAGGGCAGAAGGAATTGAAAATCTCATTTTTATCTGTCCGTCGTGCAGAAGTACAGGAACTTTTCACGGTGAGGGAAACTACGGAGTATGCAGCTGCGGCGCCAGGATGTACTGCGATGAATACGGATACTTTGGCGGTGTCTCTGTGAGAGATATGAATGCTGACATGACCGGGTACTTCAGAAAAACATACAGCAGAGATATTGAATTTTCCGATGATAACGCTGTTATACAGATTATAAATGATGATTACACGCGTGAAACTCTTTACAGAGGAAGAATTAACGGGTATTACGACAGAATAACCGCAGGCGAAAACGTATTTATGTTCAGTGATTTCAACGATTCGCCAGACCTTATGGATAACGGCACCAAGGGGTGCATATCAGCAGGCAGCATGCACTTTGTTATAACAGGAAACCGAATTAATCTGTATAAGTATGTGCTGCTCTATGAGGAATTCAAAAAGAATTTCAGATAATCTACAGAACGGCTACATATTAGTTTTAGATAATAGTGATATGTTTGGATACATATATGTGAACAAGGGTGAACTGAAAATACGTGAGTTTGAACAGTACAGAGCTCATTACTGCGGTCTGTGCAGACGGCTTTATGATTCCCACGGACTGACAGGAAGACTTACGCTCAACTATGACATGACCTTTCTCAAGATTCTTCTTGAGAACCTTTATGATCCTGAAATGAGAAGGGAAGAGAGAAGATGCATTCTTCATCCTTTCAGAAAGCACTTTGAGCTTGTCAGCGACATATCTGATTACTGTTCGGATATGAATATACTGCTTGCGTACTATAACGCGGCGGATGACTGGCATGATGAAAGGAAAATACTCAAGGGTGCTGCGGCTTTTCTGCTCAAGGGAAGGATGAAAACCGCAGCGGCAGGATATGAAAAGAAGGCTGAAACTGTAAGAAAACTCATGGAAAAGCTGTCTGAAGCAGAAAGCAGCGGCACATGTGATATTGAAGCTGCAGCATGCATATTCGGTGAGATAATGAAGGAAGTATTCATTTTCAGAGATGACTATTATGCTGAGGATCTTGGCATGTGCGGGTTTTATCTTGGAAAGTTCATATATTTCCTTGATGCATATGAGGATGTGGATGATGACATTAAAAGCGGCAGCTATAATCCGCTTAAAGAAATACGGGGGAAAGAGGATTTTGACCGAAGGGTTTACGAAATGCTGAGGAATGCGATATCAAAATCAGCACTGCATTTTGAAAGACTGCCGGTCACAGGAGATGTGGAAATACTGAGGAATATTCTCTATGCAGGATGCTGGGGAAAATTCGAGACAGTAAAAGAGAGGAGAACAGATGGATCCATACAAAATTCTGGGTGTAAGTCCGGGAGCAACTGACGAGGAGATAAAGAAGGCATACAAGACGCTGAGCAAGAAGTATCATCCGGATATGAATATGAACAACCCGAACAGAGATGCCTATGCAGAAAAATTCAAGGAGGTTCAGCAGGCGTATGATATGCTGACAAAGAAGCAGCCGGGTCCTCAGGATTACTGGAGCAGCTATCAGAGTCAGGCAGGCAGTGATGAAAGCGGAATGTATCTGAATGCAGCCAGGACATACATTCAGAACGGAAGATTTGACGAAGCGATGAATGTGCTGAACAGTATCCGGGAAAGAAATGCTGAGTGGTATTTCCTGAGATCAAATATATATTTAAGAACAGGAAGAGACGGACAGGCCCTTGATGATGCAAGGACTGCAGCTTCTATGGAGCCAGGCAATATGACATACAGCCAGTATCTTTACAGCATGCAGCATCAGGGAGACTGGTATGAACAGAACGGAACACCGTACGGAAGAACAGAAATGTCTTCTATGCCGTGTACCGGCATCTGCGTCGGAATGTCTTTATGTGCAGCCTGCTCGGGCAGTATGCCGTTTATAATTTGCTGCTAGAAAGAAGGGATTAGGATGAGTGATTTCAGAAACAGAATGAATGCGTTTATGTCAGGAAGAAGAGGTAATGACGAACTGACAAGATTCTTGTCAGCTGCTGCTCTTGTTCTTGTGGTGCTTAATATATTATTCAGAAGACCGGTATTTTATTATCTGTTCTTCATATGTCTAATATATACTGTATTTCGCATGATGAGCAGAAACACTGCTGCAAGAGCCCGGGAAAATGAGAAGTTTCTGAGTATATTGTCGGGAATAAGGCATCCGTTTAAGGAAAATAAAAAGAAAGTGAACAGTCAGAGCAGCGGATACAGGTTTTTCAGATGTCCGGGCTGCGGTCAGGTGATGAGAGCTCCTGAGGGAAAGGGAAGAATCAGAGTAACATGTTCCGGCTGCGGCAAGGTGTTTGAAACTGAAGTATGATTTGACAAATCGCCGGCTATGGAGTATAATCCGATTATTGTAAATATTTAAAAGCTGAGAAGGAAACAAGTATCATTGAGGAGACTGATAAGAGAGCTGCCGGCAGGTGAGAGGCGCGTAGTTACTCAGTGTGAATACATTCCGGAGCTGCAGTCTGAACATATAGTAGGATGAGCCGGGTATGCCCGTTACAGCTGAAGGTAGAATACCTGTCGAGGCTGCTGTTGTGAAACAGCAGTGAACTGAGGTGGTACCGCGAAATGTGAATTTTCGCCCTCTGTGTAATGCAGAGGGTGTTTTTGTTTAAGAAAGGAAACTGTAAAATGCCAATTACAAGTATTTTGGAGCATAATGCAACGATTTATCCGAATGATGTTGCACTGGTTGAAATCAATCCGGGAACAGAATCAAAGCCTAAGATGACATGGAGAGAGTACTCTCTCATTGAGGCTACAGCACATCAGAGATTCAGGAAGGAAATTACATGGAGTGAATTTGATATCCAGGCAAACAAGTTTGCAAACCTTCTTTTATCGCGAGGAATCAAAAAAGGTGATAAAGTTGCAATTCTGATGATGAACTGCATCGAGTGGCTTCCTATATATTTTGGAATCCTCAAGACAGGTGCGATAGTAGTACCTATGAACTTCAGATATACTGCAGATGAAATCAAATACTGCGCCAAACTTGCAGAGGTTGACGGAATTGTATTCGGACCTGAATTCATTGGACGTATGGAGGAAATATGCGATCGTCTTCCGGGAGTGAGACTCATGCTGTACTCGGGAGAGGACTGCCCTTCGTTTGCCGAGAGCTATGATGAGCTCATTGAATACTGCTCATCCGCAGCGCCAAAGGTAGACATCACTGATTCTGATGATGCGGCTATATATTTCTCTTCGGGAACAACAGGTTTTCCTAAGGCGATACTTCATGTGCATGAAGCGCTGATGCACTCCTGCAGGGTTGAGCAGAATCATCATTCACAGACAAAGGATGACGTTTTCCTGTGCATACCGCCGCTTTACCATACCGGTGCCAAGATGCACTGGTTCGGAAGCTTCCTTGTCGGAGGCAAGGCAGTACTTCTCAAGGGAACTAAGCCTGAATGGATAATGAAGGTGATATCTGAAGAGCACTGTACAATAGTATGGCTTCTGGTTCCGTGGTGCCAGGATATTCTGGATGCACTCGACAGAGGGGATATAAAGCTTGATAACTATGAACTTGATCAGCTCAGACTTATGCATATCGGCGCTCAGCCTGTACCGCCAAGCCTTATAAAAAGATGGCTTGAATACTTCCCTCATCATCAGTATGATACCAACTACGGTCTTTCAGAGTCTATCGGGCCGGGATGTGTTCATCTGGGAGTTGAAAATGTTCACAAAGTTGGAGCTATCGGCGTTCCCGGATTCGGATGGGAAGTCAGGATTGTGGACAGCTCGCGCGGTCTGGTGAAGAAGGGCGAAGTTGGAGAACTGGCTGTAAAGGGCCCGGGAGTAATGAAATGTTACTATAACGACGAGAAGGCTACAGGAGAAACTCTGTTTGACGGATGGCTGATGACAGGTGACATGGCGTATGAAGATCCGGATGGGTTCATTTTCCTTGTCGACAGAAAGAAAGATGTAATCATTTCCGGAGGAGAGAACCTTTATCCAGTGCAGATAGAGGATTTCCTTAGAAAACACGAGGCTATTTCAGATGTGGCCGTAATCGGACTTCCTGACAAGAGACTTGGAGAGATTGCTGCAGCTATTATTCAGGTTAAGGAAGGATATGAGTGTACAGAGGATGAAATCAACGAATTCTGTCTTGATCTTCCAAGATACAAGCGTCCGCACAGAATAATATTTGCAGACGTTCCGAGAAATCCTACAGGCAAGATTGAAAAGCCTGTGCTTAGAGAAAGATACGGAGCGACAAGAGTTGTTGAAGCACAGAATAAGAGATAGATATCATGATGCAGTTCATATGAGCTGCATCTTTTTCGATTGAACTGTACCTGGTATTATGTGTATAATGGTACATAAACATCAGATTGACAAATGTGGCAAATTTGTGGTAAAATATAGGCAAACAAACGAAGACAAACTGGAGTGGCTTATGAAGAAGAAATCGTTGATATATATGCTGATTATAATGGCGGCGCTGATTCTTTCACTTGCGCAGACCGCATATGCGGACACATATACGAAGTATGAACCTGTGAAAACCGGTCAGCTGACCGCAGATGCCAGTATACGTGCAGGTGCAGGAACATCATATACGGTTCTTGGTACATGCAGCAAGGGAGAGAAAATAACGCTTAAGGGATACAGAAAGGCATCTGACGGAAAGGTATGGTACAGGATGACATACAGCGGCAAGGCAGCTTATGTTAGTTCTGTCAATGTGAAGATTGTAAGCAGCCTGTCATACACGATATATACACCCGTCAGGAGCGGAAGGGTAACAGGTTCATATGCCAATGTCAGGGCTTCGGCGTCATCCTCGGGAACTCTGCGCGGGAAACTTCACAAATATGACTATTTTACCGTGACAGGAGAAAAAACGGCATCAGATGGAACAGTATGGTACAGGCTGTCATTTAACGGACAGGCATCATATGTCAGTTCAAAAACGACATCGATTGTCTCATCGCTTGTCTACAGCGTATATTCACCATACAAAACAGGCACAGTTACAGCATCGGGTGTCAATGTCAGATCAGGTGCGGCCACTTCGTATAAAGTGTACGGAAAGTTTACGAAGAATCAGAAGGTTACCGTGCGCGGCGAGAAGATTAACAGCAGTACAGGAACAAAATGGTACAGGATTCTGTACGACGGCAAGGCGGCATATGTAAGCAGTGTAAACATCACACTGGACGATGCTCCTCTTGAATACAATACATTTACACCTGAGAAAGCCGGGAATATCGATGTTTCATCTGCAAATGTGAGAAAATCTCCATCTGTTTCGGCATCTTCTGCAGGAACACTTTCGAAGAACAGGGCCCTGAGAATCAAAGGATATGTATACGGAACAGACGGCAGGTGCTGGTACTTTGTTACAGACGGAAATATTCAGGGGTATACAGTATCTTCGAATGTCAGGAAAATCACCCTGGCTGAAGGCTCTTCATCAGAGTATGTAAAGGCAGCGGCTACCGTAAATGTCAGGTCAGGAGCAGGAACTTCCTATTCTGTAATCGGGTCCATGTCCGAGGGAGCTTCGGCGGTATGCACCGGAAGTGCAAAAGACAGCAGCGGAACAGTTTGGTATAAGATAACATACGGAAGTGTGACCGGCTATGTTATATCCACATATACGAGCAAAACAGTAACATCATCTGAAGGAGACGCATATTTTGAAGCGCAGCTTATAGAGCAGGAATTTCCCGAAAGCTATATTCCGTATCTCAGAACGATGCATGCTCTTCATCCGGAATGGGTGTTCAAAGCTCAGCATGTCGGTATGTCCTGGACTGATGCATTGAATGCACAGACCAAGGTTGGAAGAAGCCTTGTGAACACATCGTACTCGGCATGGAAATCCATGGCCGAAGGTGCATATGACTGGACAAACGGAAGATATGTGACATTTGATTCGGGCAACTGGGTGACAGCCCACAGCTATCTTGTCAAGTATTACCTTGATCCAAGAAATTTCATCAATGACTCATATATATATATGTTTCTTGATCACGGCTACGACAGCGATACTCAGACTCTTGCCACTGTCAAGAAGGTTGTGAGCGGAACGTTTCTTGACGGAATAATGCCGGGAACAGGATATACATACGCATATTACATCAACAAGGCCGGCAGGGAAGCCGGAATGAATCCCAATGTACTTGCATCTATGATTCTCCAGGAGCAGGGAACATCAGGAAACAGCAACCTCATATCAGGAACATGCTATGGATATGAGGGACTGTATAACTACCTGAACATAGGGGCGTATGCAGCATCCGGAATGACTGCTGTGCAGAGAGGTCTCTGGTGGGCTGCAGGTGCAGGCACAGGAGCCACGTCATATAACAGGCCGTGGAATACAAGGTACAAGGCCATACTAGGAGGCGCTGAGTATTACGCCGGCCAGTATATTAAAAACAAACAGAATACACTATATCTGAAGAAATTCAATGTGGCAAACGGTGTATCCAATGCAGGACTTCATCAGTATATGACAAACATTCAGGGCGCTGCAGCCGAAGCAGCATTTCTCAAATCAGCATATTCCGGTTTTGAGGACATACCTATGTCGTTCTCAATACCTGTATATACAGGAATGCCTTCTTCTGCATGTCCGCTCCCAACAACGCAGGGAACAAACAATAATTTCCTTACATCAGTAACAGTGAAGGGAAGCGACGGAAAATCATATCAGATTTCTCCTGCATTTTACAGGTATACAAACTCATACCAGGTTACAGTGCCAAAGACAGTCAAAAGCCTGACAGTTACAGTGAAGAAATCGGCATCTGCCGCAACTGTTACAGGGGACGGTACAGTTACTCTGGGAACAGGAACTGAAACCATCAGCATAAAAGTCAAGTCAACGAGCGGTAAAATCAGAACATACAAGATAAAGGTTAACAGGAGTTAAACTATATGAGAAGGTTACTACTCAGTATTTTGCTGGTCCTGTGCATAGTGTTTCCACAGACGGCATTTGCGACTGCTGACATTTCAATAACAAGCGATGATAATATCAGGGAAGGCGATACATTCACCATGATTGTTTCGTTCTCGGGGCCAAATATTGACAGGGCTGTGGCCGAACTGAAATACGATACTGAAAAACTGTCATATATATCAGGCGGAACAAGCAATGGAGACGGTGGAACAGTTGCTCTTTCGGGTGCATCATCAAGCGGAAAATATGTGAGTTTTTCTCTTGAGTTCTGTGCAGTGCAGGCAGGCACTTCATCTGTAACCTGCCAGTCACTTGAGATGTATGATCTTGACGGCAATATGATAGAAAACGCTAAACTGACAAGGGAAATTGAAATATCAGCTGCTGCCGGGGAAGCTGATAATCCGTCGCAGGAAGAGAATGTGAAAGTGATTGAGACTCCTGAGATAGAAGAGGACGATATGGATTCTGTCAGACCTTTCATACGGTTTGATACAGTGCTTATAGCTGTTACGGCGCTGATTCTTGTCATTCTCATTCTCGCTGCGATAAGGAGAAGGCGGGATACATAGAAATATTAAAGGCACTGTGCATTTACAGTGCCTTTTAAATGTTATTTAAGATTTTCAGGGTTGAGAGGAAGCAGCTCATCGATTACGAAAAGACCGTCTCTGCGGATAAGCCGTCCGTCGAAGTAAATGTCCCCTCCTCCGTACTCTTTCCTCTGTATGTTTACAAGGTCCCAGTGAACCGATGACTTGTTGCCGTTTGGCGCATCCTCATAGCACATACCGGGAGTAAGGTGAAAACTTCCTGCAATCTTCTCATCAAACAGAGTATCCTTCATCGGTTTGAGTATATACGGATTTACCCCTATAGCAAATTCACCGAAATATCTTGCTCCTTCGTCTGTATCAAGAAGCTTGTTGATTCTTTCTGTATCGTTTGCGGAAGCATTTATAATTCTGCCGTTTTCAACTTCAAACACTATGTTTTCGTATGTGAAGCCCTGTTCCTCTGAAGGAGTGTTGTATGAAATGATGCCGTTCATGGATTCTTTTACCGGGGCAGTGTAAACCTCTCCGTCAGGTATGTTCATTTCTCCTGCACACTTGATTGAAGGAATTCCTCTGATTGAGAATGTGAGGTCTGTTCCCGGACCTGTTATGTGAACTTCATCGGTGTTATCCATAAGCTGCTTGAGTGCATCCATCGCCTGGTTCATTCTGCTGTAGTCAAGACAGCACACATCAAAGTAGAAGTCTTCAAAGCTCTCAAGACTTGTTCCTGCAAGCTGAGCCATGGCATAGTTTGGATATCTGAGAACAACCCATTTGGTCTTGTTAACACGGTAATCCAGAACATCCTGTGTCACCTGATAGTACATGTTCAGCCTGTCAGAAGGCACATCCGCAAGTTCTGAAGTGTTGTCGCTTCCTGCTATTCCGATATATGCATCCATACCTTTCATCTGAAGAAGCTGGTATTCCTTCATGAATTCAATCTGGTCTTTTTCGGCACCGAGAAGTATTTCTCTTGTAACTGATGCATCTGATATGTTTACGTAAGGGTAGGCTCCCCTGCTGTATATGTTTTTGATCAGCTGCCTGACAAGCGGTTTTGCATCGTTTCCCGTATAGTTTATAAGTACTTTTTCGCCTTTCTGTATGTTCGTAGAGTAATCCGTAAGTATATCTGCGAGTTTCTTGATTCTTTCGTCCATAATATTTCCCTCCGAAACAATTATACAGTAAAAATGAATGTTTTAATATACAAAATATGATATAATGACTTGTACTGTACTTGGAGTGAAAATGTATAAGATTATGGAAAATATTTTTTTAATTAACCCGGAAGCGGGCAGCCGCAACAGGATTCAGTCAATTGTTGACAGAATAAGAAAATCATGCAGCGAGACAGGAATGGATGCGGAAATATGCTTCACCAACACTGTGGATGAATGCAGAAAATATATTGCCGGAAAGTGCATGGATAACCCGGGAGAGAAGATAAGGTTTTTCGGATGCGGCGGAGACGGAACTCTCAACCTTGTTGTAAACGCATGCGTTCCATTTGAGAATGCGGTTGCAGGCAATGTACCTGTAGGTACGGGCAACGACTTTGTAAGAACGATTGGAAGTCTCTCTGATTTTTCCGATATTTCAAGGCAGCTCAGAGGAATTCCTGTTCATATAGACCTCATACGCTGTGAATATATCGAGGATGGTGTCAGGAAGGTATGCTACTGCGACAATATGATAAACATCGGATTTGACAGTAATGTGGTGGAGAAAGCTGCTCAGATAAGGAAGGGCGGCATAGTGACAGGATCGCTGGCTTATCTTATGGGTGTTGCTTTGATTCTCGCAGAGAAAAAGGGCGCTGACCTTTTAATCGAATACGACGGAGAGACTGTTCATGACGGTCCTCTTCTTCTGACTGCTGTGGCAAACGGAAGCTACTGCGGAGGTGGAGTAAGGAGCTCCCCAAGATCAAAACTCAACGACGGTACTGCAGAGGCGAGTATTATAAGGGATGTATCGCGAAGAAAATTCGTAAAGCTTTATCCTTCATACAGCAAGGGAACCCATCTTGATATACCGCATATTGATGAAATCATAGACTACAGGCCTGTAAAGACTGTGCACATAAGGACGAACGGAGAGACGATGCGTGTTTCCAACGACGGAGAAATAATATACACAGATGAGATATGGCTTGAAGTGGAGCCAAAGAGAATACTGTTCTCAGTACCGGAAGGATTGCTATGAAAAAAATAATAACTGGAATAATTATGCTTTTGCTT
Organism: Bacillota bacterium; assembly: GCA_016293805.1. Classification (GTDB taxonomy): domain Bacteria; phylum Bacillota; class Clostridia; order Peptostreptococcales; family Anaerovoracaceae; genus UMGS973. Next base: position 15,691 of record JAEDDI010000041.1, read on the forward strand.
TTCATGCCCGCAGCTGTATATGCCGGTGATTTGTCACCAGAAGCGGTATGCACTCTGACAGGATCGATAGACAGAACAGATAATACAGTAACTCTTACATGGGACAGCGTCGAAGGATGCGACGGCTACGCGGTGTACAGAAGGTCTTCCGATGAAGAAGAGGCTGTCAGATTATGTGTGACTGCAGAGAATTCATTTACCGAGACTGTCTGCGAGGCGCAGAAATACATTTATTCAGTCGCTTTAGTATCGGGAGAAAACGAAGGTCCAAAGTCACAGGAGGTGTCGATTCGTTCCTCGGTTATAAGACCGGGCAGGCCGAAGTCACTTAAGGCATCGGGCAGGGACTGGAACAGGGTGAAAGTGTCCTGGGACAGGGTTGAAGGCGCGAGCGGATACAGGCTGTACAGATACAGCACATCAAAAAAGAAATACGTCCTGATAAAGACCCTGAAGGGAACATCGTATACCGATTCGGGACTTTATCCTGACACAAAATACAGATACAAGGTGAAGGCATACAGAAGCAGAAACGGCATGAAATCATACAGTGCACTGACTTCATCTGCCTCTGCAAGAACGCTGACAAGCGTAAGAGGTCTTCAGCTTCTGAGACCTCTAAGAAATATGACGGTAGGGTCAGGATACGGATGGAGAGGCGGAGCGTTTCACATAGGGGCTGACTATGCGAAGCCGCTTGGAACTCCGGTATATGCAGCTGCTTCAGGATATGTGTACAGATCAAGAAGCAATTACGGAGGACTTGGCGAAGGAATAGTCATCCATCATTCAAACGGTGTTGTCACCTGGTACGGACATATGAATTCAAGATGTGTAAGTCAGGGGTCATATGTCAGGAAAGGGCAGAAGATCGGCACTGTAGGACATACCGGGAATGCCGGTTCCAACCACCTTCACTATGAGGTATGGGTAGGCGGATCGCACTATGATCCGGAGTGCTTTTACTGATAAATTACAGGAAACAGGAGATTTGAATAAATGAAGACAAAACTGATAACAGCGGTATTTGCTGTGATAATCATGGTTATGGCATCTGCAGCGTCTGCATATGCTGATGAAAACGATATTGCAGTTCCTCCTTCTGACCAGCAGGCTGTGACAGGATGGAGCGAAGACGGAACATCATATACCGACGAATCGGGAAATACCGTCACAGGTATATATATAATTGACGGAGTTGTATATCTGTTCTCGGAAGAGGGAATTCTGCAGAAGGATACTTATGCGCTGTACGGCGGCAGGCTGATGTATTTCAGCAAGTCAGACGGAGCGGGCAGCGCGCTTGACACAGGAGATCAGAGGGGGCCTGTGAAGATGGAAGACGGAAGGACGTATTATGTCTGTCAGGACGGCAGCATATATGAGCCCGCAGGCGCCGGAGTCAAAAAGATGGATAACGGAAAGAGATACTATTTCTATAAAAAGGGATATATTTGTGTCAGAACTTCGGCCGGAATAAGTAAAATAGGCGGAAAATCATACTATTTCAATTCCGACAGCAGTGTGAAATCAAACGGTACCACTCATTTCATGACTGTCAGCGGGAAAACATACTATGTGAGCAGATACGGTTATCTTCTTACAGGCTGGCGTACCGTTAACGGAAACAGATACTGGATGAGCACTGTAAGCTGCGTCCGGTTTGAAAACAGGCT